>PAST01000010.1 GCA_002713405.1 Crocinitomicaceae bacterium
TTGTTAAGTATTGAGGTTTTCATGGTTTCAAGTTCAGAATTAAAGTTTTGCAGTTTTTTCCTTAAAGAACCAAAGGATTGGTTGTTTGCTAAGCTTTTGGTTTTTCTGATCTCTTTCTGCCTTTCTTTTGAAGGCACCTTTAAAAACATCGGCCTAGATAAAACCTCTTTTGGGCCGTTAATTCCGTCGTTGTCCTTTACTGCGAAAAAATAACGTATTAAATCTCCATTTTTTAGTGCCAAATCTTCAAAATCATATTCAAAATTAAAAACCGCCCTATTGTTGCCGTTGAAGCTTAAAGGCTCACTGTATATAACGCTGTCGTTTCTAAGGCAGAAGAACTTTAAAGAGTGGAATCCATAGTCATCTGAAATATCCCCCACAAATAGCCTACTATTAACTCTATTACTGTCAAAAACCTCACTTACTTCAATAGTTGGAAAGCCGTCTTTGTTCACCTCAATAAAGTAGCTTGATGAATCTAAAAAATTAGAAAATGTATTACGGACAAAAATTTTATAACCTTGAGATTTTTTTGGACTATAAGAAAAACCAAACACTTCGTTTTTTGATCTTATTACAGAGTCCTCAAATATTGCAGAACAAAAAGAAATACTTTTGCAATTTATTTCCCAGTCTATTGCTGAGCCCTCAGGAACAATTATTCTATTTAGGTCATAAAAAGTATCATTTGCTATTTGTGTATAAGCTGGATAGCGTACAATTTTTTTTTCTTTTAGTATTCTAGGTTTAGGCAGTACTGTAACATCGTAATTTACAGTGTCTCTGTTGCCGTCTAAAAGGTTAAATGTAAAAGACTTATTAACGGAATTAAAAACATATCTAAAGGATTTAAAGCTTGTTTTTACTGGGAAAAACCTCTTTTTTTTAGAATATAAAAAAATCTGCTCAGGGTCGGTTTTTCCTATTGTTTTAATATTTATTTCCAAATGTTCGTTTTCCAAAACCAGCAAAGGACCCCCATTGTTAACTTCAAACTCATAAGGATTAGGCCTTTCAAAGTTTTTTTGAAAAAAAGCAACTCTTTTAAGAGGGGGAATAATAGAATCAGGAAAAAGAAAAGAACAAGCCCCAGAAATAAAAAAAAGCACTAAAAAACCACATATCACCTTTTTTTGATCTTTTATTGAAATAGAGCTTCTTAAATCAAACTTTAAAGAGTTTAAAGCTTTTTGCTCAATAGAAGCCTTTAAAAGATCTGTTTCAGTTTTTTCTAATTGTTTTCCTAGCTCAATAACATTTACCAGTTGGTCTCCAATTTCTGGTATTTTTTCAGAAAGTAAAACAGATGCTTCTTCGTGAGACATTCTTCCGTGTAGGTCAAAAAACCTAATTAAAGGAAACAGCACAAGTTTTGAAACATAAATTAGTGCAAATAATGATCCACTAAAAAGCAACACACCACGCCCAAATGATGAAAACCTAAACAAAAGCTCTAAAAACCAAGCCCCTGCCAAAAGAAAAATCAAAAAAATAGAAGAAAGCAAAATTCCTCTTATTAGCTCATACTTATAATACTTATTAATAAATAAGCCTATCTCTAATGATAGGGTTAAAAAGCTATCTTTTTTTGAATACATTATTCTAAAGTAATTTAAAAATAAATAATCCTAAAATTAACAGAGTCAAATATTTATAGTGTTGAATTAAAAATTTTTTCTCTTTTAATCGTAATTTTGTTAAAGAACACAACAAAGTGAAGATTAGAATAACAAAAGAATTTGATTTTGAAGCCGCTCATGCTTTGGACGGTTACAACGGAAAGTGCAAAGATATTCACGGCCATAGTTACCACCTTGAAATGACTTTTATAGGGAAGCCAAAAAGCGAGGTGGGGCTATCAGATTGTGGAATGGTGGTTGATTTTGGGGACATAAAAAAAATAGTTAAAACACAAATTTTGCCACTTTTTGACCACAGGCTTATCTTAAGAAAAGACACAAGGTTTAAAGAAATTGAATCAATTAATGAAAGAATTAGGCTAGTTGACTACCAGCCAACATGTGAAAATATGCTTATTGAAATAGTAGAAATACTAAAAAAAAATGAACCTAAAGGGGCAAGGCTGGTTAAGGGGTTTTTGCGAGAAACCGCCAATAGTTATGCAGAGTGGCTCCTCGAAGACAACCCTTAAAACACCTTTCAAGTTAGAATGGAAAACAATGAATTAAAAAAAGAAACTGCACAAGCTTGGTTCAGAACCCTAAGAGACCAGTTTTGCGCTGCTTTCAAAGAAATAGACACCGGGTCATTTGAAAGAAAAACATGGAAACACAAAGGTTCTGGAGGAGGAGAAATAAGTATAATGAAGGGAAATATTTTTGAAAAAGTAGGTGTTAACATATCTACAGTTTCTGGAAAATTTTCAAAAGATTATAGAGACAAAATCAAAGGCACACAAGAATCGCCAAAATATTGGGCATCAGGGATAAGTCTTGTCGCCCATATGGAATCTCCAAAAGTTCCAGCCTTTCACTTTAACACCAGGTTTTTAGTTACAGGACAGTCGTGGTTTGGTGGCGGAGCAGATATGACCCCTACTTTCATTAACAAAAACGACACAAGATTTTTTCACTCCAAAATGAAACAAGCATGTGAAAAACACAACACAAAATATTATTCTAAATTTAAAAAAAATTGCGACGAATACTTTTATTTACCTCACAGGGAAGAGCCAAGGGGAGAGGGAGGAATATTTTTTGACCATCTAAATTCAGGAAATTGGGAAAAAGACTTTTCCTTTGTTAAGGATGTGGGGAAACACACACTAGAATCTATTACTGAAATCGTAAAAAAAAACAAAGACAAAACATGGTCTGAGGAAGAAAAAGAGCAACAGCTTATAAAAAGAGGGAGGTATGTAGAATTTAACTTAATATGGGATAGAGGAACTTTGTTTGGCTTAAAAACAGGTGGTTCTACGGAGGCAATATTAATGTCAATGCCACCAACAGCAAAGTGGACATAGAAAATGGAAAGTCTTGAAAAAATAAAAAAAGTAATTTCTGAAATACCAGACCCTGAAATACCTGTTATCACCATTCAAGAATTAGGAGTTCTTAGAAACATATTTTATCATAAAAACATCCTTAAAGTAATAATCACTCCAACCTATTCCGGGTGCCCTGCAATGGATCGTTTTCAGAAAGACATCATTGAAAAATTAGAGTTGTTAAAAGTAAAAAGCTATGAAATTAAAATGCAGTTTGACCCCGCATGGACAACCGACTGGATAACAGAGGAGGCAAAGTTAAAGCTAAGAGATTATGGAATAGCCCCTCCAGCACAAAAAACCAAAGACAAAAAAATCCTTTTGGGAAACAAACAAAAGATAGAATGTCCAAGATGCAAAACAAAAGAGACAGAACTTGTAAGCCAATTTGGTTCCACAGCATGTAAGGCGATGTACAGATGTACGTCTTGCTTAGAGCCGTTCGAATACTTTAAATGCTTGTAATTAGTCACTTCTAGCCTTGTGCAATATTCTTTTCTTCCGCCTCTAAAACACCCATTCCTGCTTTTTTCTCCAACAAGAACACCAGCAATTAGAGAACCGTTAAGGCTTAGCAAGCCCACTAATACCACCGCCAATAAAATGTACTTTAATTGTATTAATACTCTTAACTATTTCTTAACCCAGTTCAAAAATACTATATAACTCCTGCACCAGCATATTGTTGAATTAAACGAACCACAAACCCACAATAAATTATCAATTCATCAAAATATTTTTGATCAGAATACTTATGACTACTTTCAACTGCAAAATCATTTTTCCAGTTTCTCCAAGTGCTTAGAGGGTTAAACACAACAACAACCGCACCATCTAGATTAGAGAACTCAAACTTCTGTTTCCAGAATCCCTTCTTCTGGATTTTAAATACTTGAGTAATTTCATTTTGGTCTATAAAAGTGATGGCAATATTGTTTTTCCAGTCAACATTAATACTACCCTTTTCAATCCCCTCTTTTAGAATAAGATATTTTGAACCCCAATAGTTTTTGGGTTCAATTTTTATATCCTTATTGTTATATTTGGCAATAGCTTTTTTAGAAAACCATTTTGGGTGAACAAGCTCTAGAATTTTTTTTTCATCTCTTTCGTATATAAAGTTACCTCGATAAGAGGTTGAAACAATTTTCATGATTTAGATAATTTATTTTTGGTGAAACCTATCCGAAACAAACCTTAATACTTCCGGTAGTGCTGATCGCCAATAAGTCCAATTGTGTGCACCATCCCGAACTCGATAATCATGAGGAACTCCTCGTTTTTTTAGTGCTATGTGAACTAGAGAATTACCTTCATACAAGAAATCATCATCGCCACAATCTATATACCATCTTACACTTTTTAGATTTTCATCTGTTTGATTTTGAATTACAGAAAGGGCATTATGGTTAGCGTAGTAATTAAAAACTTTTTCTCTTCTGTATTTTTCACACGTTTCCTTGTTTTTTTCGCAAAATTCATTGTAAGAAAGCTCCCCCATATAGCCGCTTAAGGGGCAAGAAGAAGAAAACATTTCTGGATGCCTTAGAGCGTAAAGAAAAGATCCGCCGCCCCCCATAGACAAACCAGCAATGGCTCTAAATCTTTTTTCAGACTTAATACGGTATTTTTTTTCAATAAACGGAATAAACTCTTTAAAGAAAAAATCTTCGTAGTTCCATTTGTTGCCAATATCATTAAAGTAGCCTTTCTTTCCTGTTTGGGCATCTGGCATTACAATGATCATAGAGGTAGAAAGACCCTCTTTATTGGCTTTATCAGCAATTGACTTTACTTCCCCAAACTGAACCCAGCCAGTATGGTCGTCTCCAGCTCCATGAAGTAAATATAGAACAGGATACGCTCTATTAGAGTAATCGTAGTCGCTTGGTAAGTAGATAGCATATTTCCTCTCACCATCTAGTATTTTACTATTTAAAGAAAGCTGATCTATTACTTTCCCCCCCTGAGAAAATAATAAACCAACAGTAAAAACAAAGCTAAGGAGCAATAATTTCTTCATAAGTCATAGTTTTTATATTTCAAGCAACTCTCCCAATCATCCTTAAAATGCCTACTAACTTTTTTCAAGTAAACAGGGTCAATCAAGGGCTTTTTCGAATACATAAACCCAGGAATAACTAAAGACAAATACAAGATGCTATAACGAAAAAAGCCTTGATAAAGTCGCCAAAATAAATTTAAAATAGGGTTTTTAAAAACTACTCGTTTTTTAAGATTGAAATATTTTGAAACAGTCCTAATGGTTTTTAGCTGTTTTTCGCTGTAAGAAATATGCTTTTTATTAAAGTTCACTTTTCCCAAATCAATACCACTTAAGGTCAATGAACAAAAATTTTTTATAAACTCCTTTGGATTAGACCTTAAGTCCTCGTAGAAAAGAACAACAGGTTCTTTTTCAAATTTTTCTTTTAGAACCCCGATTTGATAACAAAAGCTTAAGTGTAGAATCTTAAAGAACCCTTTGTCATTGTCTAAGTCAAAAAAATCCTCAATTCCTCCTTTAAAACCATTTTTTACAAAACGCTTGTATTGAGAGGCCAGATATTCCTCATGTTTTCTTAAGACAATAATTGGAGTAGCGGCACGATGCCTAATAGAGAAAAGAGTAACCTCTCTTTCAAACTGCCTATCAAACTCTATAGAAACTAAAACTTTATTATTACCACAGTTTTTAATTTCTTCAAATACTCTATGGTATTTATTAGTAGGAATATAAGTTATTTTAGAAAGCCTTGGGAATACTCTGTTTTGTAAAAAGGTACTTCCCGTTTTGCTAATTCCAACATGGAAGTAAATGTCTTTCTCTAAGTTGTCCATTTTTTAATCTCTCAAATTAAAAGAAGCTTTTAGAAATGAATATATCAATTTAAAAGTTTTTAGAGTTGTTTTAATTTTTTAAAATCAACTTATTTTCTTTAAATACTAAACAAAAGCCTATGCCATCATCTGTTGTACAAACTTCAACGAAAACACAAACGATTATTAATGCTCTTTATAAATCAATTTTAATAGTCCAATTAAACTTTTTAAACATCCATAATTTAAACCTGTAAATAGTGTAATACATAATTGGAACAACCACTAAAGTTAAAAAAGTTGCAAATGTTAAGCCATAAATAATTGCCAAACTCATGGGCTTGAAAAAAATAACATTATCACCACCAAAGAATATTTGTGGATCCCATTCACTAATAAGGGTAAAGAAGTTAATATTCAGTCCAGACGCAAGAGGAAAAAGGCCAAGAATTGTAGTGATTGCGGTTAATAAAACAGGTCTTAGTCTTGTTTTCCCCCCCTCAATAACTGCTCTTTTAAAGACCTCGTTAGAAATCAAATCTTCGCTATTAAGCTGCAACTCTTTTCTTTTTCTTTTTCTAATAAGATTGGTGTAGTCAACCAAGACAATGGCATTGTTTACCACAATACCAGCCAACGAAATAATACCAATCATGGTCATAATAATTACAAAATCGTTTCTTGAAATAACAATTCCTAAAAACACTCCTGCCAGACTCAAAACTACAGAAGATAATATAATGGCGGGGGAAGAAAACGCATTAAATTGAGTTACCAAGATCAATAAAATAAGAAAAACAGCAAAGAACAAAGCACTACTTAAAAAAGCGAGCTCTTTTTCTTGATCTTCCATTTGGCCAGTAAATTTATATTTGAAACCAGCATTAATAAAACTTTTACCAGCGTCAGAATTCTCAAATTCATTTAAGTACTTTTTTACAACTGAAATAATTTCGTTGGCATTGTAACCCTCCTGAACTCCACTGAACACAGTAACGGTATTGTTTTGATTTTTCCTGACAACTGCAGCATATTTATTTATTTTTTTTATGTTTTTTACAACAGAGCTTATGGGTACGCTTAGCTTAACTCCGCGATTATTCATAAACATTATTTTCTGTTCTAAAATTGAAGACACATCGCTACGTCCCCCTTCGCTATACCTAATGTTGATGTCATAATCTTCATCGTTAAAATTGTATGTAGAAACATCTTTTCCAAAAAGAGAGGTTCTAATACTTTGGGCTATTTGACCAGTAGAAAGGCCAACTCTTTTAGCATATTCTCTGTTAATATCAATTTGAATTTCAGACTTATTCACTTCAACATCAAGTTTTAGTTTTTGAATTCCTTCAATATTTTTTTTAATCAAAAACTGCTGTAAAGATTCAGCTCTTTGCGTGAGTTCTCCATAATTAGACGACCCTGTTATTTCAACATTTACAGGGGGTTGCTGAGGAGGTCCGCTCTGCTCTTTATCTACAACAATTGTGATATCAGCATGAAATTTCCCGATTAGAGCCTTTTCAATTAAGCTTTTAACTTTACTAGTATTTAGCCCTTTTCTGTGTGAAAACTCGCAAAAAGAAACCGTAATTCTTGCTTTGTGAGGAGTTTCACCAAAAGACGGTCCGCTATTTGGGTCCGAGGTGCCCTTACCAACCTGCTCTATAATAGATTCAACAAAAGGAGTAGTTATGGTTTTGTTATTTACCACCTCCACATCTGCGGCCTGCAAGTAGGAACCAGTATCTTTTTCCGAGATAGGAGAACTTAAAACACGAGTAATTTCTTTTTTTATTGCTATAGTTGCAGTATTGGTTTCTGCAATGTTTGTTCCCACCGGAAGCTCTACAAAAACATTAATATAGTTTGGTTGATTTTCAGGGAAGAACAACACTTTTGGAGGAAAAAAACCTGTTAGGACAAAAGATAAAAGAAGAGTGAAAAAAGTACCTGTAATCACCCAAACAGGCCTTTTCTTTTGTAGAACCCAGCTCAAAAACTTTTGATAGCCAGCTTCTAGTTTTGGCAAAAATTTACTTTGAAACCACACAGTTCCTGGAACAAACAAGAACCCGTTTAATAGAATGAGACCAGAAACAATAATTGACAAATTACCCAAGCTCTTAAACCCGGAAAAAAATAACAACAAACCAACAACAAGAAAAGCACCAAAGCTTTTAAGAATTTGCTTTTTCTTTGGAGCATTATTTTCAATTTTCATCAAAACAGCTAGCAAAACAGGTGTTATTACTAAAGCAACAAACAAAGAAGAACCCAGTACAATCATTAATGTTATGGGCAAATACTGCATGAACTCGCCAATAATTCCTGGCCATAATGCTAAGGGAACAAAGGCGGCTAAGGTTGTGGCTGTAGAAGCTATAATAGGCCACGCAACTTCTCCAATCCCCTTTTTTGTGGCCTCAAAAGAATCAAGCCCCTCGTCCATTAACCGGAATACGTTTTCAACTACTACTATTCCGTTGTCAACTAACATCCCTAAAGCTAACACTAAGGAGAAAAGCACCATAATATTCAAACTAACCCCCGCAGAGTTTAGTAATATGAAAGATAAAAACATAGAGAAAGGAATGGCAACGCCAACAAATAAAGCGTTTCTAATTCCTAAGAAAAAAAGTAAAACAAAAACAACTAAAATGACTCCAAAAACAATAGAATTCTCGAGATTACTTACTTGAGAGCGAATCATTACTGACTGGTCATTGGTGTAGGTCAGCTTCATNTCTTCTGGAAAAGTCTTTTCTAATTCTTCAACTTCAACCTTAAGCCTGTCAATAGCATTAATAATGTTNTCTCCCGCTCTTTTCTTAACGTCTAACATTACTACAGGCTGACTGTTTTGTCTTGCATAACTAGTAGTATCAGAGTCTGAAAAAGAAACACTTGCAACATCTCTTAGGTAAACATTGTCATTCTCTTCGTGCTTTACTACTAGATTATTCAAATCCCTAAAATCCTTAAACTTTCCCTCAATTAGGATAAAATTATCAATTCCATCAATTTTTAAGTTGCCAGCCCCAATAGTTGTGTTTTCACTTTGTACAGCAGATTCAATGTCACCAAAACTTACTCTATTTGCTTCTGCNTCAAATTTTCTTATTTCAATTTTCACCTTTTTTTCTTGAACTCCACGGATTTCTACAGCGTTTATTTCAGAAATTGATTCTAAACGGTCTTTTATTAATTCCGCTTTTTCTTTAAGAATGTCTACTGGGTATTCGCCAGAAAGATTAATATTTATGATTGGAAATTCATTGACGTCAATTTCTTGTATTGTTGGTTCAANAGGAAGATCTTGTGCAAATGTTTTAGAAGATCTTGCNTCTGAAAGGGCTTCTTCAACTGCTCTTTTCGCGTCTTTAGGAGTTATTNCAAAATCAAACTCTATTTTTAATATTCCAAAATCTTGAGTAGCNGTAGAGGTTATTTTTTCTATTCCCTTNAGCTTGTTAAGCTCTTTCTCAAAAGGCTTAATAATTTTATCAGCTATTATTTCGGGAGAATTTCCTGGGTAAGGAACGTTTACATAAATTTCAGGAACCTGAATTTGAGGAAAGCTTTCTCTAGGCATTTTTTTATATGCAGAGATTCCGCCAAGAAGAAAAATAGTAATAATTAGGTAAACTGTTTTTCTATTGTTAACTGCTAATGAAGACAGCCCAAACTCTCGCCATTGATTGATTTTTTCTNTCATTCTTTTTATTTACCACTTATAACTTCTACTTCCTGCCCTTNTAATACAGTACTTCTACCTTCGTCAACTACCAAAACACCTTCAGAAACACCCGATAATATTTCTACTTCGGATTGGTAATTTCTTCCTAAAACAATATTTTTAATNACCACGCTATTATTATCATCAACCAGCTTTAAGTAGGTTTTACCNTTGGAATTCTTTAAAATTAATCTTGAAGGAAGGCATATTGCACTATCTTTTGTATAATGATTAATATTTAGTTCTGCCATTAGATTTGGAATTAGTCCGNTGTNATCAGGAAGCTTACATTCTATTTTAACGGTTCTGTTAACGACGTTTACTACTTTACCAACTCTGCTAACAGTTAAGTTTTCAATNTTTAANCCTAATGAAGGAAAATACACGCTTAAAGGATTTTTTTCTGATATGTCTGAAAGCAAGTTCTCAGAAACATCNGCTACNGCGTATAAATCGTTGGTGTTTATTAATTGACANAAATAATTCATTGGGTTGACAATTTCTCCAGACTTCACNAAAACCTCNTCAATATATCCGCTGAAGGGGGCTAAAACTTTTGATTTTTCAATTTGAGTTAATAATGTGTTTTTAGCTTTTTTAGCCCTGNTTAAGCCGCTTTCTGCTTCTTTTAGCTGAATTTCTGTNGTCACCCCATCTTCAAACATTTTCTTTTGTTTGTTAAAAACATATTCTGCAAATGAAATTTGTTCATTTATTTCTNAAATTTGGGCANTGAANAAATCTGTTGCTATACTAAAAAGAGNTTGCCCCNTCTCTACGTNTTCACCTTCTTTAACATGAATTTTTTCTATTGCACCATTTATTTCTGGCTTTACAAAAGCCATTTTTTTACTAACAACNCTTCCTTGCGCTTTGAAAAAGTCTTTAAATGTTTTCTTTNTAACTTTTANGACAGAAATTAACGGCTTTTTAAATTCANNACTTTCTGTTTCTAATGGCTNAGCTATATTTGTTTCATTNCTATTACAAGANGCAAAAGCTAATAATGATAACCAGATTAATTTNTTCATAATTGTATGGGGTTGGTATGTGTTTTTAATTGAACTTCAGACTTNTATAGCTCATATTCTTTTTGAATTAAAGCTTGTTTTGCCTTTAAAAGCTGCATTTTTCTTTGTGAAANAGCAAGGGAGCTAGAGGCACCATGTGAAAGTTTTTTCTCTTCATTGTTGTAAACAGTTTCAACTAAATCAACTTTTGTTTTTTGATCATTATNACTGGAAATNGCATTTTTGTAATTGTTCTTTAAAAGGGTAAATAGTGAAATTATTTGATTTTCAATATCCACTAACTCATTTTTAGCTTTAAGAAGCTCTAACTCTTTTTGTTTNTTTTTTGCTGCGCCTTCTCCACTGTTATAAATAGGAATTTTAACGTTTATGCCCCAAAGAGTAGAGGGATACCAGCTCCTATTGGAATCAAAAAAGTTAAAATTACTTCTCATTGCCATGTGCTGTTGGTTGAAAAACCCAAATATTGACGGATAGCCCTCGCTTTTAGTGGCCCTTAGATCAAGCTCGTTTAGAACAACGCTTTGCTCGCCCAATTGTACGGCTCTACTTGTTTTTGGATTAAGCTTNTTTTGGTTTNCAGANGCGGTATCNTTATTTAGCTCAAACTTTTTAATTAAGTAAATATTNCTGTCTAATGGATAGCCTATCTTTGATTTAAGAGACAAAAGAGCCAACTCTTCATTAGANCTTAATTGTTCTAACCCATTTTTAAGATCTAGCTCCATAACAACCANGTCATTAATTNCTGTTTTNTCCATCAAGCCATTTGCAATTAAACTATTTGTTTTTTTCTTTAAGGAGTCTAGCTCTTTGATGTTTTCNANGACTAATTTTTTTTGTTTNTGAATTAAAATTACCNGACCANGACCTAACTGGATAGACTCAAATAGAGTCTCTTGTTTTTGAATTAGGGTAAGTCTAGCAAGTTCGTTTAGATTTTTAGCAGCTTTAACCGCGTATAGGTAACTAAAACTAAAAATTAGCTGACTTGCTTGCAAACTATAGTTTGCGTTGAAAGGGGTGCCAAACGCCAATCCTATTAGCTCATCTGCATTTGCTGTTGGGTCAAAAGTATTTGCCTCAACTACAGTTGTTGGGACATTGATAAAGTTTTGAAAACTTAATTCTCCATTTATTTTTGGAAGACCCGTAGATTTAATTTCTTTTATTTTTTCGTCAGATAANAAAACATCTAAAGAAGCATTTTTTAGCTGGGGGCTGTTTACTTTTGCATATTCAAAGAGAGCCTTACTNTCAAATCCTTGCCCAATCATATTTACATATGAAAACAANAAAATTATTATACTCAAAATATTTTTCATGTACTTANTTTNTTTTGCAGANTTAAATAATATTTCCGACCATCTTCATTTACAATNCCCAAAATATAATGGTTAATCATTTCATTAAAAANTTCGGAAAAAGAAACATCATTANCCTTAAAAAGCAANCCGTTGAAAACAAGNTCTATTTTTTCAGAAAATATTTTAGACATTATTTCGGGNTTGATATCTTTTCTNTAGCACCCAGCNTTNATACCTTTTTTAAGATTTTTAATGCAGATTTTNTAGGTAAGNTGNTTNTTGTTNCTNTCAAAAATTTCCCATGATTTAGGGTAGTATTTTTTTAAGTCGTATTGCGCAGAAGGGTGTATTGTTTTAATTTTATTTACTGAAATAGCATTTAGNTTAAANAGCTCATCAATTGGATGAAGANTTTNATTTACTACTTTTAAAACCNCACTCTCGTGTTTTTTCATGTCTGCAGAAATCACCTTTAATACAAGGTCTTTTCTGTCTTTAAAATAGTTNTAAAGAGTTTTCTTAGAACANCCTAGTTTNACGGNAATATCATCCATNGTAATGCTCTTAATTCCATATTGTTGGAACAAAAGCTGAATGCGGTCACATATTTCTGTTATTTTTGTCAAAGNNTTAAAAGAAAGCGCGAAACTATAGAAACTTTTTTAATATNTAAAGTTTCCANAAAAAATTAACAATAATTATGAATGCCAGAATAGTAGAAATATTGAAAATGAGTCCACCAAAAGAGATTTCTGTAAGTGGGTGGGTGAGGTCTTTTNGAGGAAATAGGTTTATAGCATTGAACGANGGNTCGNNNATGGCAAGCTTACAAATTGTAATCGATGCTGAAAATTTTAGCGAAGAAATTGTTTCTAATATTAATAANAGTGCTTCTATTACAGTAAAAGGAAAACTNGTTCCTTCCCAAGGCGGCGGACAAGAAGTGGAGCTTCAGGCAGAAGAGATTAAAATAATAGGGAAGAGCGATC
>PAST01000011.1 GCA_002713405.1 Crocinitomicaceae bacterium
ATCATAGACTCTATAAAATCTTCCTTCTCCATTTTTTCATATACTTCTTCGTCTATAAAAAGTTCTTTCAACTTTCTATTTCCATCTAGCACAAATCTTACCTTTCCATCCAATGCATCGCCCTTCACATATATGTTTTCTAGTCTTTTTTTAGAATCTTCTACCGCTCCTTTCATGTCCTGTAACTTGGACATCATGTCTTTCATATTTTGATTTCCAAACATTATTCTTTCTTATTGCTGTTATTAATTTTACTATTTCTTTCCTTCTTTTCTCTAAAATCTTGCATATTCCACTTATATAGTTTGTAACCAATGGTAATACCACCAATAAAAATTGCAGCTACAAAAAATGTGATAAAAAAATCTCCTGGACTCATCTAAAAAATATTTTCTTTCAATAGCATTTCTAACTTTATTCCTCTAGAACCTTTAAGAAGTACTAAACTTTTTTCTAAACCATCCTGTTTCAAAAACGGTATTAGTTCCAAAGTATCTTTAAAGGTAGTAAAACCACTATTAGTTTTTTGATAGCACTCGCCAACCAAAATGACCTTTAAAGAAGTATTCTCTAAATAATCTACTATCGCCTGATGCTCCACTTCTGAAGAAGAACCAAGCTCTAGCATATCTCCTAAAATTACTAATTTTTGGGAACTTTTTATTTGGTTAAAACTTATTAGCGATTCCATAGTAGAAGTAGGATTGGCATTGTAACAATCTGATATAACCGTATTTTTGGCAGTTTTTAACAGCTGAGAGCGGTTGTTGGTAGGTGAGTAGTTGGCAATAGAATGTTCAATATTCTCTTTAGAGACCTTAAATATTTTCCCCACACAGGCAGCCGCTAGAATATTGTTTTGATTGTAAGCACCCAGCAAATTTGTTTTCACAATCTTAGGAGCGTTTTCTTCTATAGTTAGCTTCATTTCTAAAGTAGGGGTCTGTCTTACGACTTTTCCTGTGACATCTGCTTTAAAAGATCCATAAGTAAACTTTTCTACATCTTCTCCAATATAGCATGTAAGTACTTCATCTTCCTTATTTACTACAACTGCACCCTTATTTTTAATAATAAAATCGTACAATTCAAATTTTGTTTTCTTAATAGTCTCCACATCACCAAATCCTTCTAAATGCGCTTTTCCAATATTGGTAATTATTCCATAATTGGGAAGTGCTATTTCTACCAGCTCTTTAATATCTCCAATCTTACTTGCACCCATTTCTATTACCGCTATTTCATGCTCCTTGGTCAGTTGAAGAATAGTCAGTGGAACTCCTATATGATTATTGAGATTTTTCTCAGTAATTAGAATATTGTATTGGCTAGTTAATACTGCTCCTAATAGTTCTTTGGTAGTAGTCTTTCCATTAGTACCTGTAATAGCAACTACTGGAATATTTATCTTCTCTCTATGAAATCTAGCCAGACTTTGCAAAGTCTCTAGTACATTTTCTACTAGGAACGTTTTCCCTTCAACAAAATATTCGGATTCGTCTATTACGGCATATTTGGCGCCTAGCTCTAAAGCTTTTTCTGCAAATTTATTACCGTTAAAATTGGGTCCTTTTAAGGCAAAAAACAAATCGTTTTTAGCAATGTTTCTCGTGTCAGTTGTTATCTTTTGATCGCAACTTAAAAAAGCATTGTAAACTTGTTCTACCATTATTCTCCAAATCTATCCATTACCGCAGTAGTAACTCCAGTAGATGAAAACCCTCCATCGTGAAATAGATTTTGCATGGTTACATATTTAGTTAAATCACTGAACATAGAAATACAGTAATTTGCACAGTCTAAAGAACCTGCATTTCCCAAAGGACTCATGTTTTCACTAAAATCTATAAACTTATCAAATCCGCTCACCCCACTACCAGCTGTAGTAACGGTAGGAGACTGAGAAATGGTATTAACTCTTACTTTTTTAGAAGTTCCGTAATGATAACCAAAGCTTCTTGTAATAGATTCTAACAGTGATTTTGCATCTGCCATATCGTTGTAGTCTGGAAATATCCTTTGTGCAGCTATATAAGTAAGGGCAACCACAGATCCCCATTCGCTGATAGCATCTGTCTCTGAAGCTACTTTAAGAACTTTGTGCAAGGACATAGCCGAAACATCTAAAGTCTTTTTATACCATTCGTAATTTAAATCTGTATAGTCCTTTTTCTTTCTAACATTGGGAGACATACCAATAGAATGTAGAATAAAATCAATTTTTCCACTCAAAATTTCTTGAGATTGAATAAATAAATTTTTAAGATCTTCCAGAGAAGTAGCATCTGCAGGTATGATCTGCGAATTTGTTTTTTCTGCCAAGTCATTCATAGCACCCATTCTCATTGCTATTGGTGCATTGGTAAGCGTAAATGTAGCACCTTCCTCATGCGCTCTTTCAGCAACTTTCCATGCAATAGACATATCGTTTAAAGCTCCGAAAATGATTCCTTTTTTTCCTTTTAGTAAATTATGAGACATATATAAACTTGTTTTTATTCAAATATAGAAATATACATTAATAAATTTTCCTACATCTTTGAAATACTGTAGTTTAGATATTCACAATGGTTAAGAATTATTACAAAACTTTAGGTCTTTCTACTTCTGCCACTAAAGCTGAAATAAAAGTTGCTTATCGAAAGCTGGCTAAAAAATACCATCCCGATAAAAATAAATCTAAACAAGCAAGCCAATTATTTATAGAAGTAAATGAGGCATACGCTTATCTGTCCAATGACAGTTCTACTTTTCAAACTAAAAATATAGTAAAAACTCCACCAAGAAAAAGATCTAAATATTCAGAAGACGAACTTAAAAAAAGAATGGAGTGGGCTAGAAAATATGCTCAGTATAAAAAAGTTAAAGAAGAGAGGGTGATGGAACTTGAATATTATAAAATTCATAATTCTAGTCGCAAAAAGATTATTAATTTGATTAACTGGGTAAGTATTAGTTTTGCATTTTTAATTTTTATGGATTTTAAAATCCTCCCAACTAGTTCTATTCAAGTAGATTTAATTACCAATTACATTGATATGGGCTCTGACAAACTTGTTTTAAAATTTAAGGACATAGACAATAACGATTTTAATTTTGGTGTATCATTAGATGACATTAAGCATTTCAATGCTGCAAAAAATAAAGATTATTCTACTCAAAAAAGCAAGATTTTAAGACAAAATACCCATATGTTATTAAAAATTGACAATGAGATAATTACTATTGACAATCACTTTTGTGTTTACAAGGTTTTTTACTTCTATTTAATTATTTTACTGTTGCCATTAGTCACTATTTTTTCCAAAGGACCAAATATGGTACATATATTGTCTAGTTATGTTATCTCTAGTGTTGCTACGATAGGCATTATATTTCTTTTTCTTACCCTTGTATTATGAAATATATCTTTTCATTTCTTGCCTTGATTTTTCTTATTTCATGCGATAATCAACCACCAAAGGATTACTACTCAGAAAAATCTTCCAACACAATTAAGATAGATACAACTACTAACAAAGNAATTGAAAAAGTAATTAAAAAAAACAATCTCTTGACCAACCAAAATGTAAAGCAAAAACTAACAGATTTTGGAATTAAAAACAAAGAAGAAAAAGTCTTAATTCGAACAGAATTTGGTGATATCAAGATAAGACTCTACAAAANTACTCCNTTACACAGAGCNAATTTTCTTTTATTAGCCAAAAGAANTTTTTTTGATTCAACGATTTTTTATAGAGTAATTAGAAATTTTATGATTCAGGGTGGAAATAGCGATAAAAATAATATGCTTCAAAAAATNGCTAAAATTGGATTGTATAGAGTTCCATCTGAAATTAATCCAAAAAATATTCACAAACGAGGTGCTNTTGCTATGGCTGTTCAAGAACAGTATTATAAAGATCCTTCAAAAATAAATTTATCTTCCAGTCCTTATAATTTTTATATTATCCAAAAAGGTCCTTTAACAGAANGTTATATGGACAAAATTGAGACAAAGTACAATATAAAAATACCNGAAAGNAATCGAAAGATTTACCGAAAAATAGGAGGNAGCCCTCACTTAGATAATGAGTATACTGTTTTTGGAGAAGTTATTTCTGGACTCTCGGTAGTAGACAAAATTAGTAAGCAAATTACCAATGGTAAAAACCGTCCATTGAAAAACATTTATCTTTCTGTTGAAGTGCTGGATTAGATTGGTAAACTTATTTTTTTANAAATGATTGTAACTTTTTTTTAATTTTACAGTTTAANTATAGGATTAATTTAATGTTTTAAATGACTGTAAACTCTAAAAATACCAACCATTTAAAGACTTCTAAAAGTCCTAAAATTGTGAATAGAAAGTTGGTTTTTTTTCTAACTTGTTCTATCGTTTTTGGTTCTCTATCTTTTGCGTCGTATAAGCCTGTAGAAGCTTCACAAAATGATTATTCGGTTGCTTTAATAAATATTTCTAAAACACCCNTAGAAGTAGCAGAAAAACCTNTAGGAAGTATTGAAACAAAAAAATCAAATTCTGATCCTTTTTCATCTCGATNAAATAAAACATCGAANAATACAAACATTTCTGAAAATCAATTTGCCCTAATTGTCGGTACATATAAGAAAAAATACAATGCTATTATTTTAGAAAAAGAAATGAAAGAAAAAGGTTTTAAGGATTGTAGAATTATAGCTAACAACAATTTGAAAAAATACTGGGTAACTGTAGATTTATATAAAGATAAAAATGATGCCAAAATTGCAAGAGAAAAATATTTAATAGATGGCTGGATAAAACAAATTTGATCAAGAGATTTGTCATAATTTGCTATTTTATTAATTACTTTAAATAATTATCTGAAAAATTTGTAGCTAGTAACTTCATTTGAAGATTTTACTTTTAAAATATAAAAACCATTTTTTAGAGAAGATATATCAATCTGATAGCTATAACTGTTACTAACTGTTTCTTTCAACAATATTTTTCCTTGTAAATCATACATATTTATTTCTAGTCCAGAGCTTTTAAGATTTCTTATTTGAATTTGTTTGTAGGATCTAGAAATTTCTATCGAATTTTCTTTTTTTAGATGGATGGATGTAGGTAGATTATAAATTAGTTCTATATCATCAATTAATAATTCACTATTTTGAATAGCTAGAGTACTATCTCCAGCACTTATTACACAAAGTATATATTGTGGAGAATTACTAGAACTTATATATTCAAAAGGAACACTAAATCTTGACCAAGAGTTATTGGTAGAGAAAAATTTTTTCTCTGCAACTGCAATCCACTCAGAAGTATTGCTTGCTGGGATTTGAGTAGATCCAGAATGAATTAAAACAGTGATTTCACCAATATCATTCCCTTGAGGAGAATATTTATACCACCCTGTTAAGCTATCTGGATAATTTGTAAATTGTTGATTCCAATTATCGTTTGTTTGGTCTGTAAATACATATGCATTTTCAGGGTTAGTTGAAGCATGAACTCTACCATTGGTTAATAGTCCATTAGCAACAATATTTACAATAGGTACATTTTTATTAGTCAGCTTAGCAGAATAGGAACCTGAGTGTGCATCTGACGATCTTTCTATTACTTGGGGAGCAAAACCATTTAAAGAAGGAGTATCAGATGTTTTTGTTGAACTCCAGTCAATAGGCTCTTCAGTTGGAGTTCCAATGTTCTCCCAATTTTCAAATCCATTGTTATCAAGTTGTTGTGCTAATAGAAATAGCACTTTAAATTTAAGTAAAACTAGTACAATATATTTCATAAGTCAATTTAATTTTATTCCTACAGGACAGTGGTCAGAACCCATAATGTCATTTAATATAAATGCGTCTTTAACCATATCTAGTCCATTTTCAGAAGATAAAAAATAATCTAGTCTCCAACCAACGTTTTTTGCTCTTGAATTAAATCTATAACTCCACCATGAATATTTAATTTCGTCTGGATAAAAGTGACGAAAAGTATCCGTGAATCCATTTTTAATAAAGTTACTCATTCCATCAATTTCAGTTTGCGTATATCCAGGAGTTTTATTGAAGTTAGATTTTGGGTTTTTTAAATCAATAGGTTGATGGGCTACATTTAAATCTCCACATAAAAAAACTGGTTTTTCTTTATCTTTGTTTTTAATAAAATTTAAAAGATCATTATCCCATCTCGCTCTATATTCCAAACGGTGCAAGCCACTTCCGCTATTTGGAACATAGGTAGTTATATAGAAAAAATGATCATACTCAGCACAGATTAATCTTCCTTCTTGGTCGTGTTCTTCAATACCTAATCCGTAACTAACATTGATAGGTTCTTTTTTAGATAAAATTGCTGTCCCGCTATATCCTTTTTTTACTGCACTTGAAGAATAAATATGGTAACCAGTTATGTTTTTTAAAGCCTCTTTTACTTGATCATCTTGTGCTTTTGTTTCTTGAAAACCGATAATATCTGCATTTATATAATCCAAAATTTCAGAAAGACCTTTTTTTTCTACTGCTCTTATTCCATTTAAATTCCAAGAAACTAATTTCATTTTATTTTTTTTTATAAAAATATATATCATGAAAGTATAAATTCTTTTTTTAATCGGGTATTTTAGTTGCTTATTAATTTTTGTGTATGAGGTTTAAAGAATACAATTTTAAAAATAAGAGAGCTCTAGTAAGAGTAGATTTCAATGTTCCCATCGATATTCAGGGCGCAGTTGCAGATGATACTAGAATAAAAATGGTTATTCCTACTATTAATAAAATCCTGAATGATGGTGGAAGTGTTG
Organism: Crocinitomicaceae bacterium; assembly: GCA_002713405.1. Lineage (GTDB taxonomy): Bacteria > Bacteroidota > Bacteroidia > Flavobacteriales_D > Parvicellaceae > MED-G20. The sequence continues at coordinate 6,780 of PAST01000011.1, forward strand.
TTTTAATGTCCCATTTAGGTAGACCAAAAGATATACCAAGTCCAGAGTTTTCTTTAAAGCAAATAGTAGGTTCTTTAGAATCTCTTTTAGAAAAAAAAATAATTTTTATNTCTGATTGTATAAGTAATAGTTCTTTTGAGATTACNAAAAATCTTNAAAATGGATCGATTGTTTTATTAGAAAATTTAAGATTTTATAAAGAGGAGAAACTAGGGAACAAAGATTTTGCTTATAAATTGGCCAATCATGGAGATGTATATGTNAATGATGCTTTNGGTACCGNACACAGAGCACATGCTTCAACCTCCATAATTGCAGATTATTTCCCAAAGGATAAGATGTTTGGTATTCTTATAGAAAACGAAATTCTTTCTGTNGATAAANTTTTAAATAGTAATTCTCACCCTCTTACAGCCATTGTTGGTGGAGCTAAAGTATCTTCTAAAATCACTATTATTTCTAAGTTTCTAGACAAAGTAGACCATCTTATAATTGGTGGTGGAATGGCNTATACATTTATTAAAGCTCAAAATGGCAATATTGGAAAATCTTTAGTAGAAGATCAGTATTTAGATCTTGCTTTGNAAATATTAAAAGAAGCCAAAAACAAAGNAGTTCAAATTCATCTTCCATCAGACTCATTATGTTGTAAAGATTTTAGAAATGATTTGCCCATCCAAGTTAGGCCAATCAACCAAATACCAGAAGATGAAATGGGANTAGATATTGGTCCAGATTCCATTGAGGCATTTAATGACGTAATAGTAAACTCCTCTNTAATACTTTGGAATGGTCCAATGGGTGTTTTTGAAATGTCTAATTTCCAAAATGGGAGCTGTTCAATTGCCCATTCTATTGTCAAAGCTACAGAAAACAATGCGTTTTCTTTAATAGGTGGTGGAGATAGTGTTGCAGCGATTAACCTTTTTAAACTNGGTAATAAGGTTAGTCATGTTTCTACTGGTGGAGGTGCNATGCTTGAATATTTAGAAGGAAAACGGCTGCCCGGTATAGAGGCAATTAATAATTGATTTTGAGAATTTTATTTGTTGTATACCTNCTTTTATTTTTTACAGCCTGTGATGACACTAAAAAAAACTGGGTAAATAATACNATTTTATCTGAGAAAAATATACTTATAGCAAGCTCAATAAATGTCAAAAGCATATTAGAGAAATCTGAATTTGAAAACATTAAAAATATTACTAATGAGCAAAAAATAATTTTTAATGNAATTAAGTCCTTTTTTATTAGTCAATATTCAGGTATTGATATTGATTCTCCTCAAAAATTATTTATTATTTCTCAAGAAAATAAATTTAATGCAGCTGCTTTTTTAGTAGGAGAGATAACCAATAANTATATTTTTAAAGAAAGTATTAAAAGTTTTTTAGCAATAGATAGTTTTTCAGCTGGATTTCCTACAATTTGTTTTTCTGAAAAGTATAATCTTACCATTGGATTTAATAATTCCCATTTTATTGTAGGTTTTTCATTGGATAAGAATTTTACTTTAGACAAAATAAATTNTTATTTCCAATCCAAACCGGTAAATAACAATAACCATCTTTTGTCTGGCCTCTTAAATAAAAGCGGTGACTACGCATTTTATATATCTCATTCAAATATGGTGGANTTTATTAATTCTATTAAAATTCCATTTATTAAATCTCAAATCACCAACTATCTCAATATGAATTTATTAACAGAAGATTTTATTTTAGATATAAATTTTTTAAATGGAAAAATTGATGTNAATACCTTATACTCCCTTAGTTCATCTAATANANCTAATCTTAGTCCAGTNGATAAGAAATATAAAAACTTTTTAACCTATCACGATACTTTATTATCCTTTGGCTTTGCAAATATNCCATTAAATAAACTCGAAAAATATTTTATTCAGATAATTAAGTCTAACAGGTATTTGGAAAACAAACAAAGTAGGTTGGATTTAAGTGAGATTCTTCCAGCACTAGACGGTAGTATGTCTTTTTCTATAAATAAGGCTTTAAATCCCTTAATTACTACAGATTCTAGCAGGTCGAATAATGATGAAAATAATTATCCCATTCAAAATCCTTTACCAAATAATAGGGTTGAGGATAGCGAGTACAAATGGGATGACGATGATTTTTTTCAAGAAGAAGAAGTTACGGAGAATTCGAATATTTCAATGCCNTATAATATTAGTTTGGGTATTNAAGAAAAACAAATTTTACTAGATNTCTTTCATAAAAAAAATATGGAGCTTAAAGAAGATGAATTATTGAATGTTAATAACANATTTTTCCTTTTTAAAAGCAATGTTTTACACTTGTCAAATAATTTACAATTAATGGATTCCATCCATAAAGACAAAACTAAACCTTATTCAAAAATTAAAGAATCTNACTTCCAAAACCCAGTTTATATAGAGCTAGATTTGGAAGCGATACTTATGNTCTATTTTCCAGAAATTATTTTAGAAAATATCTATGAGAAGTATAATTTACNTCAGATTTTCTCTAATATAATTATAAATTCTTCTAAAGATGGATTTCATATAGAGTTTGGCTTAAAACAAAAGGATAAAAATGCACTTCAATTATTTTTAGAAGCTATTGTGGAAAATAAAACTTTAGATAATTATTTATAAGAATCAATAGCTTTTCTAACACTTCCATATTTTTCTACTAAATTTTTGGCTTTTTCATGTCCAATTTTCAATTCCTCCATTACCATTTTCTCTGCTCTAGAAACTAGTTTATTATTGGATAGTTGCATATCCACCATTTTACTTCCTTTAACTTTACCTAACTTAACCATGATTGAGGTTGAAATCATATTTAGTATTAGTTTTTGAGCAGTTCCAGATTTCATTCTGGTACTTCCGGTAATAAACTCAGGTCCAACAATTGGGACTATAGAATATTTAGAAATTACATCTAACGGACTCCCAGGATTACAAGTTATTCCACCTGTAATAATTCTTTTTTCGTTGCATTTTTTAAGAGTTCCTATAACATATGGAGTTGTTCCTGAAGCAGCAATTCCAATTACACTATCTTTATTGCTAATATTAAATTTTTCTAAATCTTCCCATCCTTGGTTTTCATCATCTTCGGCAAACTCTACTGCCTTTCTTATTGCTGAGTCTCCTCCAGCTATAATCCCTACGACAACATCAAAAGAAACACCAAAAGTCGGAGGACATTCACTTGCATCTACAACTCCTAATCTTCCGCTTGTTCCTGCACCTACATAGAACAATCTTCCGCCCAATTTCATTTTAGGTACTATTGCTTCCACCAAATTTTTAATGGGTTCAATTACTTGTTTTACTGCCGAAGCAACTTTTTGATCTTCTAAATTAATTTTATTTAAAATTTCAATTACTGAATTTTTTTCTAGATGGTCATGCAAAGAATCTTCTTCGGTTATTTTTTTAAAATCCATAAATATTTAAATAAGAATTTATTTGTTGAAAAATTAAGTTATACAATTATTGTTATTATCTATCCTTATTTGCTAATTTGTTGAAAAATTATAATTTAATATGAATTCATTAAAAGAAGGCGATTCAGCTCCTGATTTTTCAGGAACAGACCAGAACGGTAACCAAATAAAATTAAGTGATTTTTCAGGAAAAAAACTCATTCTTTATTTTTATCCAAAAGACGATACTCCAGGTTGTACAAAAGAAGCTTGTAATCTAAGGGATAATTATATGGAATTAAAAAACAACGATTTTGAAGTTATTGGTGTAAGTGCAGATAATTCAGCCAAACATTTAAAATTTATAGATAAATATGAACTACCTTTTTCATTAATAGCTGACACAGAAAAAACGGTTATAAATGCTTATCAATCTTGGGGACTCAAAAAGTTTATGGGTAGGGAATACGAAGGTATTTTAAGAAAAACCTTTGTTATTGAGAATAATACAATAGTTAAGTTATTTGAAAAGGTTAAAACTGCCGATCATTTTCAACAAATTATGGAGGCTCTAGATTAGTACGTAAAANCTTTATGTAGTTAATTATGAAATTAGAAGAAAATTAATACAAAATGGAAGAAATAAATAAAGAAAAACTAAAAGCATTACAAGTTACACTAGACCGTTTAGATAAGTCATATGGTAAGGGATCTGTAATGAGAATGGGGGACGAACCAGTTGAAAAATTAGAAGTTATAAAAACAGGATCTATTACTTTAGATAGAGCATTAGGTATAGGTGGTTTACCCAAAGGTAGAGTGGTAGAGATATATGGACCTGAATCTTCTGGTAAAACCACTTTAGCAATTCATGCGGTTGCAGAAGCCCAAAAAAATGGTGGAATTGCAGCTATTATTGATGCTGAACACGCTTTTGACCAGTTCTATGCTAAAAATCTGGGAGTAGATATTGATAATCTTCTTATTTCTCAGCCAGATAATGGGGAACAAGCTTTAGAAATAGCCGATAATTTAATTAGATCCGGAGCTATTGATATTTTAGTAATTGATTCTGTTGCCGCTTTAACTCCTAAATCGGAGATTGAAGGGGAGATGGGAGACAATCAAATGGGACTTCAAGCAAGATTAATGTCTAAGGCACTAAGAAAGTTAACCGGTTCTATAAGTAAAGCCAACACCTGTTGTATATTTATAAACCAGCTAAGAGAAAAAATTGGTGTCATGTTTGGTAACCCAGAAACGACTACTGGCGGAAATGCTTTGAAGTTTTATTCTTCTGTAAGAATCGATATTAGAAGATCAAGCGCTATCAAAAATGCAGAAAAAGTTATCGGAAACAGAACTAGAGTAAAAGTCGTTAAAAATAAAGTTGCACCTCCTTTTCAGCAAGCAGAATTTGATATAATGTATGGCGAAGGAATTTCTAAAACAGGTGAGATTATTGATCTTGGTGTAGAAATGAATATCATTAACAAATCTGGTTCCTGGTATTCTTATGGGGATACTAAACTAGGACAAGGAAGAGATGCAGTTAAAGAAATACTATCAGATAATCCAGAACTTTCAGAAGAGCTAGAAAATAAGATTATAGATCAATTAAATAGCTGATTCAATTTATATTTAAGGGCCTTTGGGCCCTTTTTTTAATATGAAAAAATTACTTTTCATTTCATTTTTTATTATTGGTTGTAACTCTAGCAGTAACGAGAAGATTCCATTTGTTGAAAATGAACCAGCCACATTCGATACAAATCCTAATAATGCACTTTATAAAATTGATCAAGAAATAATTAATAATCCTAAGAGTCCTAATGTATATCTTAAAAGAGCATTATATCATCAAAATAAAAGAAATTTCAAATCTGCCTTAGAAGATATAAATAGAGCTTTAAGTATAACTCCAGATCTTCCATTTTTGAAATACCATAAAGCATCTATTTTATATGAATTTGCAGTTTTTAATCAAGATATTAGTTTAATTGATGAATCTAAAATCTATTTAGATAATTGTATAAATGAAGACCCTGATATTATCCCAGCTAGATTATTGAGGGCCAAAATTTTTCTTTTTGAGAAAAAAACAGAAGAAGCTATGAAACTAGCAAATCAGGTTTTGAAAATTGATAAAAGAATTGCTGAAGCCTATTTCATTAAAGGTATGATTTACCATTTCTTAGGTAATTCTAATCTAGCATCTTCCTCTTATCAAACTGCTATTGAAGTGGATCCTAATTATTTTGATGCTTATATTCACATGGGGATGTTATCTGAAAGCGCAGGAAATGATATAGCAATTGATTATTACAATTCTGCAATCGAGATAAATTCATCAAGTATAGAGGCTCACAGAAATAAAGGTCTTTATTATCACTTTAATGAGAAATATAGAGAGGCAAGAAAAGCATTTAAATTCATTATTAAAATAGATTCTAACTTTGAAGAAACCTATTTTAATATAGGTAATACTTTTCTTGGAGAATACAATATTTCAAATAATAATTCAATTTTAGACTCAGCCCTACTTTATTATAATAAAGCTATTTCTATAAATTCGTTTTATGTTCAAGCAATTCATAATATTGGAATCTGCTACGAGGTTAAAAAAGATATATTAAAAGCTAAAAGTTATTATGTCAAAGCAATTGAAATTGACAATAATTATAGTCCATCTCTTAAAGCACTTAACTCTCTAGACTAATTAATAAGATCAATTAGTCTATCAATATCTAGAAATCTTCCTTTTTTAACATTATTAAGAACTATAATAGTTTGATTTTTTTCCATAACTTTTATAAAATAAGATCTAAATCCTTTCCACCATCCTGTATGGTAAACAATCTTACCGTATTTTTTATGTTCTTTTAATCTAAATCCATATCCGTAGTTTTTATTTCCATTTTCCTCTAAATTCATCTTACTAAAAGCTAATTTCTTTAAAGAATCTGAAATAAAAATATTTTTTTCTAGTGCTCTGTCAAATTTAAGTAGATCTTCAGTAGTAGAGTAGACTCCCTTGTCACCAACAACACCATTTAAGTAGACATCCTCCCATGGTATTTTATCTTCATAACCTTGAGCTGGTAAAACAAGTTTCTCAAAATTAGTACGATCATAAATAATGGTGGAAAACATACCAGAGGGATTAAAAATATATTTTTTCATATAATCTTTAAATCTTAATTCAGATACTTTTTCTACTATTGATGCAAGTAATAAATAATTGGTATTACAATAATAATATTTATGATTTGGTTTGTAATTTACTAGTGGAACAATTTCTGAAATAATATCTATAACATCTTGGTTATTTATAGTTACGCTTTTATCTGGCCATATACTATCTGGCGCATCACAAAAATGGGTGTATTGGCTCATTCCAGACCTATGACTCAGTAGCTGATGTATTGTTATTCCATTATATGGAAATTCAGGAAAGAATTNTTGAATAGTGTCTTTTAAATTAATCCTGTTTTTTTCTATAAGTTGTAAAATAGCTATTGANGTGAAAATCTTAGAAACAGAGGCTAACTGAAAAGAATGCTCTTTAGTGAGAAGTTCTTTTTTTCTAAAGTTGGAATATCCATAACTTTTTCTGATAATTATATTTCCATTTTCTGCAAATAAAATATTTCCATTGAATTGATTCCTTGTATTTTTTTTTTGGAAAAAAGAATTGATTTCTTTTCTTCTATTATCATTTTCTAAAACTTTGAAATTTACTTTAACCGAATCATGAGTTTTAGACTTATGTTCCTTGTNAAAAATACTTTTTTTCTCATTCTTACAAGAAAAGAAAGTTGTAGAAATAATNATAATAAATAANAATGAATTATTCTTCAAAATTTGAAAAGTTAAAGTAAATTATTAATTAAAAATTATAGTCTTTGAAGATCCTCTANATGTTCTCCAATCCTTCTATAGCAGGAAAGTTTNTCTTTAAAAATAGAAGCTTTAAAAACAGACTTATTTAACAGCATTCTTACACATTCTTGAATTCCTTCNATTATAGATGGGTGAGGGTGTACCATCTCTGCAAGTTCATGAATATTCCTATCCATTTTCATTAGAAGTCCTACACCTTGAATTGCACTAGAAGCATGTTCTCCAACAGCTCTCATTCCTAAAATTTTCATTTTTTTATCATCTGTTACAATTATTTTAAAAAACCCTTCGGTCTTCCTCATTGCAATTGCTCTTGCAATGCAGGAGTAATCTAGCTTTACTACCTTAACAGGAATTTTTTCTTCAATACATGTTTTCTCATTAATCCCAACAGAAGCAACTTCAGGCTGAAGAAACATGATAGTACATATATTTTTATAGTTTAATGGGTAATACTTCTTAGAAAATATTCTCTCCACAGCATATCTTCCTTCCAATTCTCCAACATTTACTAAGGAAATATGTCCACTTGCATCTCCAATAACATATATATTAGGAATGTTAGTTTGTGTATTTATATCTCCTATATGAACTCCTCTTTTACTTAGAGTTACNCCAGCATTTTCCATTTTTAATCCATCAATACATAATTTTCTTCCAACTGATAATAGGGCTTTTTCAACTCTAATAACTTNATTTTTTCTATCTTTATATGAAAGTTCATATTCTACTTCTCCATCTTTAACTTCGAGTCTTTCCAACTGTGCTTTATTATGAATTGTAACCCCTTTTTCTTTAAGGTTTTTACTAATCATTTCTGAGATATCAGAATCTTCAAATGGAAGTATTCTATCCGATCTATCAATTAAATATACTTTAGTCTTACCAAAATTTGAAAATATGGTAGCATANTCACAACCAATAACTCCTGCTCCAACAATTACCATCGATTTTGGAAAGCCTTTCATATGATCTACTCCATCNCTAGTCATAATGATTTTTTCATCTACATCAATATTTGGTATTGTTCTAGGTTTACTTCCTGTAGCAATTATTATATTTTCAGCATAAATGGTTTTATTTTCCTCATTTAATTTTTGGATTTTAACATGGTGATTATCTATGAAAGTTCCAAGTCCACGCTCATATTTGAAAATATTATTTAGTGCTTTAGATTGAAGAAGTTTTAAATGACAAGAGTATTGAAATTTTCTATCAAAGGTTGCATCCATTAATGTTTTTTGAGTTTCCTCCCAACTCATATCAATGGCTTTCCCACCAACAGATTTAATTCTTTCATTAACTGTTCTTAGTTTTTCAGACAATTCCCACATAGTTTTGGAAGAAAGAGCTCCATTATATAGTCCTGCTCCACCAACCTTATCTTTTTCGATTAAAAGAGTTTTTTTGCCGAAGTCTACNGATCTCATTGCTGCAGCATATCCAGATGGGCCAGCGCCTATTATACATAAATCATATTTTTCCATATAACTAGTTAATAATTAAAAAANGTATTNAAAAAAAGTCAANTATTTTATAATTTAAAATTTAAAGAAAATTGTGGAATCAAAAAGCTTGAAACTACATTATTTTGATTTAAAGGTTTGAAATTAATNCTTAAGTTGTCACTTATGTCAAATAAAAACAAGTGAGCTTCCACATTTGCATCTATAATTTGAAGAAAGTATACGCCTAAAAATGATATTATTGAAAAATCTCTTGATCTCCTATATTCATTTTGAATTAGTTTTAGTTGCTCACTTGAATAAGAAATATAATTTACNGCGGAATTACCATTCTGTCTACTTAGTCTTTCATCTTTAATAGTTCTAAATTCCTGATGATTAAATTGGATTAGGTAAGTAGCAGTAGCCAAGCCACCGTAAATTATTGGCAATTTCCACCACAATCTGTTATGTAAGTTTATTGGTTTTATTTTGTTGTTATGTATTTGTCCGCTTCCNGGAAGTATACTAGACAATATTGTAGAACGATAGGTGAACTTATCTCTATCTAGAGAATCGTTTATTTGTGCAAAACTATTAGCATTTGAAAAAATTAGTAGATATAGAACGATTCTAATCATTAATCAAAATTATCAAGTATTTCATTTAACTGATCTTGATTTTTAAAGGAAATAATTAATTGACCTTTACCATTGGTATTTTTTTTAATCTTCACATTAGATTTGAATAGAAAAGAAATATTATTTTGCATTCTCAGTTCGTAACTACTTAAAATTACTTTTTCCTCTTTCNTTGACTTTTTTTTCTGATTCATTTTCTCTGCATCTCTAACAGAGAGACTTTCAGAGATAATTTTTTTNAGAGCAGTTAATATTTCAGCTTCANTATTAAATGACAACAATGCTCTAGCATGTCCCATAGTAATTTTAGAATCTCTTATTGCTTTTTGAACCTTTACAGGAAGTTTCAAAAGTCTCAAGAAGTTTGAAATTGTAGATCTATCCTTNCTTAATTTTAAGCTTAATTGTTCATGAGTCAAATTGCATTCATCTATTAGTCTTTGGTAACTCAACCCAATTTCAATNGCATTTAAATTTTTTCTTTGAATATTTTCAACAATTGCCATTTCGAGCATTTCTCGATCGTTTGCAATACGTATATAACAAGGTATTTCACTTATTTTGGCAATTTTNCATGCTTGATATCTTCTTTCTCCAGAGATAATTTGAAAATTATCTCTTCCTATCTTTCTTACTGTTATCGGTTGTATTACTCCATGCTCTTTTATAGAATCAGTTAACTCTAATAAAGACTCTTTCTCAAAATCTATTCTTGGTTGGAATGGGTTAGGGGTTATACTAGAAATATTAATCCTTGAAATTAAACCAGCTTGCGCGTTGTTCTCATTACCTGGTTTGGAAGTAATGTCTGTCTTTGCGTTTTCTAATAATGCACCTAAACCTTTTCCAAGAGCATTTTTTTTAGAAACCATTAACTTCTATATTATTTTCAACTTCATTATTAGAACTCTGAGTTTGGTTCTTTTTGATAAGCTCTTTAGCAAGATTTAAATAATTTACAGCTCCCTTACTACTTGCATCGTGCATTATTATAGTTTCTCCATGACTAGGTGCTTCTCCAAGTCTGGTGTTTCTATGAATGATAGTATCAAAAACCAATTGNTGAAAATGAATTTTAACNTCTTCAACAACTTGGTTAGATAGTCTTAATCTAGTGTCGTACATAGTTAACAGAATACCTTCAATATCTAAAGATTTATTTAATCTGCTTTGAACTATTTTGATAGTATTTAAAAGTTTACCTAATCCCTCAAGAGCAAAATATTCACACTGTACAGGAATAATAACACTATCTGANAGTGTNAGTGAATTCAATGTGAGAAGACCTAAGGAAGGAGAGCANTCTATCAAAATATAATCGTATTGATCAGACAAGTGCTTAAACATTTTTTGAAAAACAAATTCTCTGTCTTCTAAATTGATCATTTCTATTTCCGCACCAACTAAATCAATATGCGATGGTAGAATATCTAAATTTGGACTTTTCGTTCTNAGAATTAAATCTTTTGGATTTTCACCATTTATAATACAGTCATAAATACCATTATTAATTTTTCTAGATTCAATTCCAACGCCGGAAGTGGCATTTGCTTGAGGATCTGCGTCAATNAGTAGAGTTTTTTTGTCAAGAACTCCAAGACAAGCTGCTANATTTATTGCAGTAGTAGTTTTTCCAACACCACCTTTTTGATTTGCTAATGTAATAATTTTCCCCATCTGTAAATTTTAAATTCCTTGCTAATTNTNANTTAAAGTTAGGATTATAACCNTTTNTAAATCTTAAAAGCAAATTCATTTTTAAACAAAAACCTGTTTAAACAATAATTACNTGTCTTATTGTCAACAATGTGGGGATAAATAAATTATTATAAAAACAACAATTATTTGAAAATCAAATTGTTATGAATTTNAAACAAGATTTATCNATGTTGAAAAAAAAGAATTAAATAATTGAAAATAATTTAGTCAACATTTTTAAACGACTTACTTTCTAGAGAATCTCCTTTGTCAACAGGATTGGATTCGTTAAGAGAAACCGTTTTGTCAACNACCTCTATTAGTCCATCTTTAAATTTGTCAAAATCTTCTTTGTAAAGAAATATTTTGTGTTTCTCAAANTGAAAATTTCCTTCTTGGTCAAACTTCTTTTTGCTTTCAGTAATGGTTAGATAGTGATCTCCTGATCTAGTTGATTTAACATCAAAAAAATACGTTCTTTTACCAGCTCTTACAGATTTTGAGTAAATTTCATTCCTGTANTTTTCCTGATCATTGCTGTTTTCCATTATAAGTAATTGTTGTTTATATATGCAATATAATTAAGATTTTATTTTTTCTAAAGATTTAAAGGATATTAATTATTGTCAAGTTGTTGTTTTTTGAAAATATCGAAGTAAAANCCTTTATTTTTTAAAAGTAAATCNTGGTTGCCTTGTTCTATAATTTTACCTTGTTCTAGAACTATTATGTGTGAACACTGACTTAGGTTGCTNATTTTATGACTGATGTGGATNGATATTTTTTTATTAGGTTGGTCATAAAGAGAATTTTGAATTTTTTTAGAAGTTTTAGCATCTACAGCAGAAAAACAATCATCAAAAANCAGTAGTTCTGGATTTCTAATAAGTGCTCTTGCTATAGCAATTCTTTGTTTTTGTCCTCCAGAAAGTGTTACTCCTCTTTCACCAATTTTAGTTTGAAATGAATTACTAAATTTTTGTATTTCATTAAATAAANCAGCTCTTTTAGAGGCAATTACAATTTCTTCGTTCGTGAAATCTTCATTACTAANTCCAAAAGCGATGTTATTTTCAATTGTGTCTGAAAATAAAAAAACATCTTGAGGAACATAGCCAATTTTTCTTCTAAAATTATTTAAATCAATTTCGTTAATTAAAGATTTGTTAATNAATATTTNACCTTCGTTAGGCTCGTAAAGTCGACATAGAATTTGAGCAAGTGAGGATTTACCAGAACCAGTTTTACCAAATATTCCAAGACTCATACCTTGTTNTAATTTGANATTTATATTTTTCAAAACATAATCTTNATTATTAGGATATTTAAATGATATGTTTTTAAATTCTAATTCAACTATTTCCTTTATTTTTTCCCCCCCATTGTTTATTACTTTTTCTTGAATATTAATAAACTCATTAATTCTTTTNTGAGAAGCTGCTGCTCTTTGAATTAATGAACTTACCCATCCTACTGAAGCAAATGGCCATGTAAGCATGTTTATGTAAAATACAAATTGAAGAATATCTCCATAGTCTAATTCATTGTTTATGGTTTTCATTCCTCCAAGATAGATGGTTATTACAGTACTTAAACCAATTAGAAATATNATAGAAGGAAGAAATAAGGAATTTACTACTGCTAGACTGAGTGAAGCTCTTTTATAATCTTCTGTTTCTTTTTCGTAAAGATTAGAAAAATGTTTGTTTCTATTATATGCCTTTAGAACTCTTATTCCTGAAAATGCTTCTTGAACAAAAGANGTTATTTTTGATTGTTTATTTTGAGTTATTTCACTCTTTTTATTAATAATACTACTCACAAAATATATAATTATGGATAGAACTGGTAACGGAAATAATACATACATAGTTAGAGTTACATTTTTATAAATCATAAAAGTGATTACCATTACAAATAAAACCACAACATTTATTGAGTACATGATTGCCGGTCCTAGGTACATTCTTACTTTGGTGACGTCTTCACTAATTCTATTCATAAGATCTCCAGTTTTATTGTTTTTATAAAACGAAATTGTCAGTTGTTGATANTTAGAAAAAATTTCATTTTTTAAATCAAATTCAATATTTCTCGACATTACAATAATGGTTTGTCTTGTGAAAAATAGAAAGACTCCTTTTGAAATAGCTAATAGCATATACAATAGAACAAGCTTAATCCCCAAATTCCATAAGATTAAGTTATTGAAATTCTTATTTTTTTTCTCCACATGTTTTAGTAGTTCATCTGCAGCTTGGTCAATTATTTTTGGCATATATACACCAAAATAATTTGAAAGAACTATAAATACAAAACCTAGAATTAGGTGCCATTTATATTTTAAAAAATATTTATTAAGGTGAAAAAGCGACTTCAATGGACTACAAATATAATTACTTAAANCGAGTAATTCTTTTTTCAATTTTATATCTTCAAAATATTATTTTTGTGGAATATTTCATTATTAAAAAAAGATGGAAGCTAAATTTATTAAAACAACTTCACTTGATAATACTAGTTCAANTGATTTTTTTGGAATGAATCATGAGAAGATTTTGTTTTGTCAGGACAAAGAAACTGGTCTTAAGGCAATTATTGCTGTTCACAATACCGTTTGCGGTCCAGCACTAGGTGGAACTAGGATGTGGAATTATGTGGATGATCAAGCTGCATTAACCGATGTGATGAGACTTTCTAGAGGGATGACTTATAAAAACTCTATTTCTGGTTTAAATTTAGGTGGAGGAAAGGCAGTTATTATAGGAGATTCAAAAACACAAAAATCTCCAGAACTATTTAATAAGTTTGGTGAGTTTGTAGATTTACTTGGTGGTTCTTANATCACTGCTGAAGATGTAGGTATTAACCCTCAAGATATGCTACATGTGTATGAAAAAACTAATTATGTTACTGGATTGCCAGGAAAAAAGGGAGATCCTTCTCCAATTACTGCTTATGGAGTTTATATGGGAATGAAGGCAGCTTTAAAATTTCAAAGTGGTTCAGATAATCTAAATGGNAAAAAAATTCTTGTTCAAGGTATAGGNCATGTAGGTCTCTATNTANTAGATTACTTGTATAAAGAAGGTGCTGAAATTACAGTATCTGATATNAATTCAGATTTAGTTCAAAAGACTGTTGCAAAATATGCTTGTAATTATGTTCATCCANAAAAAGTTTACGATTTAGATGTGGACATATATTCACCATGTGCGCTAGGGGCTACAATAAACGATACTACAATTAATCAATTGAAATGTTCTATTATTGCTGGAGCTGCAAATAATCAGTTAATGGACGAAAAATTACATGGCGAAATTTTATTTCAAAAGGGNATTGTATATGCTCCTGATTATTTAATTAACGCNGGTGGTGTAATGAATTGTTACGCTGAAATTCACGATATTAGCGATGCTAAGGTGATGGACATGGCTGGAAATATTTATCAAACTACAATAGATATTTTAACAAGTTCAAGAAATGAAAATATTCCTAGCTCNCTTGCTGCGAATAGACTTGCAGAAAAAAGAATCAATGTTGAATCTGAAAAGCTTAAATAAATGTTGAATAGAAGACATATAAGAATCAAAGTTCTTCAAGCATTTTATGCTTTTTCACAGTCCAATAATGATGATTTATTAAGCGGAGAAAAAGAATTCATGCATAGCATGAAAAAAATTTACGATCTATATATCTATCTTATTCAAATATATATTCCACTTAAAAGACTTGCCAATAATAAAATTGAAGAAGCAAAGAGATCCTTTTTAGAAAAAGATAAATATGTTTTTAGTAAAGCATTTGTTTCCAATATTATTATTAAGTCTTTAGAATCGTCAAGTCAACTTAAGAAAACTGCAGCAGATTTAAAAATAAATTGGGAAGGATTAGAAGAGAATGAATTGATTAAAAAACTCTATAAATCGATTTATAATTCTTCCTCATTTCAGGATATTTTAAAGTCAGAATTTTCTGATTTTGAAGAACAAAAATTTCATTTAATTAATCTTTTCAAAGAAGAGATTTGTAATTTTGAATTAATGCATCACTTTTTCTATGAAAAAAGCATTTATTGGCAGGATGATTTAGATCATGTATCCTCTATGGTTATAAAAACCCTTAAATCCATAGATGCTGATTTAAATTTTAAAGTCATGCCATTATGGAAAGAAAATGAAAAAGAATTTGCTTTAAATCTATTTAGACAGGCTGTTTTAAATAAATCTTCCAACGATGGTGTTTTGCAGAAGTATTCAAAAAATTGGGAAAGTGATAGATTGGCCAAAATGGATTCATTACTAATGAATTTAGCTATTACTGAGGCAAAAGAATTTTCTTCAATTCCATTAAAAGTAACTTTAAATGAATACATTGAGATATCTAAATTCTACAGCACCCCAAAAAGCAATGGTTTTATTAATGGTATTTTAGACAAAATTTTTGAAGATTTTAAAAAGGATGGTAAATTAAAAAAAGTAGGTAGAGGTTTAATTGGTTAAAATGAGAAATTATTTAATATTTTTAGTTCTGATTAATATTGTTGGTTGTGTTAGTGATAAGATTAATAATTCCCAACAAATTACTGCTGACTTAATAAATCCAGAAAATCCGCCAATTATTAAATTTCAGAAAGAAATTTTTGATTTTGACACAGTTGCACTTGGTTCAGAATTAGAGTATACTTTCACTTTTAAAAATACTGGAAAAACACCATTATTAATTAATTCAGTTAAAGCTGGTTGCGGTTGTACAGTTCTTAAAGGTTGGCCAAAAACACCAGTTTTGCCTGGTGAAACTGGGGAAATACCAGTTATTTTAAGTACTTCTAGAACTGGATTTATTAAAAAATATATCTCTATTTTAGCAAATACTAGACCTGCAACAAATCGACTTTATTTACAAGGATTCGTAGCCGGTATTTAACTTTTAAAACAAATAAATGAATAATATATTTTTCCTTCAAGCTTCAAATGTTGAAGACAACAGTGGAATGCTAAACATTGCATTTTTGGTAGCAATTTTTGTTATATTCTATTTCTTCATGATTAGACCACAGAATAAAAAAAGAAAAGAATTACAAAACATGAGAGAATCTCTTAAAAAAGGGCATAGTGTGGTTACTATTGGTGGTATTCATGGGAAGGTGGTAGAAGTTAAAGAAACTACAATTGTCCTTTCTGTAGATGCCAACACCAAAATTAAAGTGGATAAATCTTCTATTTCCATGGACGAGGCAACTAAGTTAAATGAAGAAAACAAACAGTAATTCAATGACTAAAGTTGGTTTAACTGGTGGAATTGGATCAGGCAAAACAACTGTTTCTAATTTTCTTTTAAATTACGGGATTCCAGTCTATAATTCTGATAGTCAAGGAAAAATTTTAATGAATACCAACTTAGAGTTGAAAAATGATATAGTATCCATCTTTGGAGAAAGTGTATATGACAATGGTATTTTAAACACAAATTTACTCTCTAGCATAGTTTTTAATGATCCAAAAAAAATTGAAAAATTAAATAATTTAGTCCATCCCAAAGTATCAGAAGACTTTAACCAATGGATTGAGAAAAATAATAATAAACCAATTATAGTTAAGGAAGCTGCAATTTTGATTGAAAGTGGAGCTTATCTAAATATGGATAAAATCATTCTTATAGTTTCTGATAAGTCTACTCGAATCAATAGAGTTTCTAAAAGAGATGATTCTGATTTAGAGTCTATAGAAAAAAGAATAAACCTTCAATTGACAGATGACGAAAAAATTAAATATGCAGACTATATAATAAAGAATAATTCTTCCTTGGAATATTTAAAATTAGAGGTAATAAAAGTCCTTAACAAAATTAAGGATGTCAACTAAAGGCTAAGCTATTTTATCCCCAAAATAAATAAGCAATAGCAATTGCTGAAATGATGCCAACAAGATCAGCAAATAACCCAGCTACCACAGCATATCTAGTATTTCTTATTCCAACAGAACCAAAATAAACGGCAAGAACATAAAAAGTTGTTTCAGTAGACCCTTGAAGAGTTGAAGTTAATTTACCAACAAAAGAATTTATTTGAGATGCATTTTCTCCCCATGATTCAACCATCATTCCTCTAGCTCCACTCCCAGAAAGTGGTTTCATGATAGCTGTCGGTAAAGCTTCAATAAATTGAATATTTTCTAAAAATAATCCAAAAAAACTCCCCATACCATTAATAATAAATTCCATTGCTCCAGAAGTTGTAAAAGCACCAATGGCACATAACATTGCAATTAGGTATGGTATAATTTTAATAGAGATATTAAAACCTTCTTTAGCTCCTTCAATAAATTCTTCATAAATATTTATCTTTTTTCTTAAGCCTAGTAATATGAAGCTTATTATAAATGAAAATATAATAGATCCAGAAGCTACTGAAGAAATAATTTCAATTTGATTTTTATGATTAAATAAATACCAAATTAATAGTCCAATTGCCATTGTAGTAGAACCCAAATACACTAGAATTTTTCTTTGAAATAAGTTGATTTTTTGTAAAATAGATACAAATATTAATCCAGCAATTGTAGAACAGTAAGTTGCAATCAATATTGGGAGAAATACATCAACTGGATTACCAGAAATATTATTTTCTGCCATTGCTGTAGCTCTTAGGGCTATTATACTTGTTGGAATTAATGTCAATCCAGACGTATTTAAAACTAGAAATAAAATTTGTGCATTTGAAGCTTTATTTTTATCAGGATTTTCCCGCTGAAGTTCTTTCATTGCTTTTAAACCAAGAGGCGTAGCTGCATTATCTAATCCTAACATATTAGCAGAAATATTCATAATTATAGCTCCGTGAGCTTTTGAGTTTGTCGGAATTTCAGGAAATAGTTTTGCAAATAATGGAACAAAAAGTTTAGATAATATGTTAATTGCTCCACCTTTNTCACCAATTCTCATGATTCCTAGCCATAAAGCCATTATCCCAGTAAGACCTAANGAAAGTTTAAATCCTAATTCAGCTCTTTCAAAAATAGAATTTACAATAAGTGAAAATATTTCAGGATTTCCAGAAAGTGTTTTAAAGATTGCTACAATAAAGGCTACAATAAAAAATCCAACCCATATGTANTTTAATGTCATTTTAAATCAAATAAAAACTTAGTTAAATTTATCAAATGTTTTGTTATTTATAAGCAATTCTTAAATTTAGTTTTTTAAATATATTAATTCAATTAATTCTTAACATTTGTTAAAAAATTAGTTGTTTTAAAACCCTATCTTAGTGTCGAATTAACACTATTTTNTACTTTNAATATAAATANTTACTGTATGGCTTCCAATCAGAAATTTTCTAAACTATTTTTATTATCTTTTTTNATCTTATTTTCTTTTTATTTTACTGCACAATCTTCAATCATTACTGGCGAAGTTNTTGATGAAAATAAAGAAACTATGCCTGGAGTTAATGTTAAGGTTGTTGGTAAAGATGGTGGTACAACTACTGATGTTGATGGTAAATACGCAATTGCTGTTGATTCTGATAGTGTTAAATTAATTTTCTCATTTATTGGATATAGGAATTTCACAACGGAAATTAAGGGTAGAAATAAAATTGATGTACAATTACAGCTTTCAACAAAATCTTTAGANGAGGTAGTTGTAGTTGGTTATGGAAAAACAACAGTGAAGGAACTNACTGGTGCTACTGTACAAGTTAAAGGAGAAAGTGTTGAAAGATTAAATATACCAAGAATGGANCAAGCTTTACAAGGTCAAGTTTCAGGAGTTACCATAAATACAAATTCTGGTTCACCCGGTGGATCTTCCAGTATTAGAATTAGAGGTCTTTCTACATTTGGAGATAATGACCCTCTAATTTTAGTTGATGGAGTAGTTTATGATTCNGAAGGTTTGAATGCTTTAAATCCAGGAGATATTGAATCTATTAACGTACTTAAGGATGCAACNGCTGGNATCTATGGTGTTAGAGCAGCTAACGGAGTAATTATTATAGAAACTAAAAAGGGTAGAAAAGGAGCCAAGCCAAAATTTGAATTTGGAACTTATTATGGTATGCAACAAACAACAAAGAGCTTAGACTTGTTAAATGCTGCAGAGTATGCACTGGTGAAAAATGAGATGTTTATAAGAGGGACTGGATCTCCTATTTTTAATAATACCGATCTTAAAATGGGAACCAATTGGCAGGATACCATTTTTCAAACTNCTCCAATACAAAGTTATAATTTTGGTGTAACTGGAGGTGGTGAAAATTCATCTTTTTCTATAGGAGGAAATTATTTTTCACAGGATGGTATTGTTGGTGGAGATAANTCAAGTTTTGATCGATATAATGCAAGAGTTAATCTTGTAAATTCTTTAACAGAAAAGCTTACACTAAGCAGTGTTTTGTTATTTACTCACGAGGAGAGAANAGCACTTCCTGAAAATGGAATAGGATCTGTTCTTTATAACACTATAAATGCTTTTCCAACTAGACCTGTTGTTACAGCNGATGGTAATTATGAATATTTATTNGAAGTAAGCGATATTATCAATCCTGTTGCTCAAATTGAAAATACACATAATAATTCAGTAGTTAATAAATTAGTTGGGAAACAAGAGTTTGAGTACAAAATCAATAATAATCTATCTTTCACAAATAGATTAAGTTATAATTATGCTTCTGTAGATAATAAAACTTTCTCTCCGCTAGCTTGGTATGGNGCTGGTAAATACGCNAATACAGCTATTAACGCAAATCTTGATCCAGTGCAGGTAGAAATTGCNGAAGATGTCTTTATTGAAAGAGGAGCTAGTGTTTTTGAACAGAGAGCTACTTATCTAGATTTGAATTTTGAAAGTTTTTTAAATTATTCTAAGACAATTGAGGATCATAATATTAAAGCTACATTAGGAACATCTATTTTTAGTAGAAGAGGTGATGTATTAAATGGTACTGCATTTAATATTCCAAATAACTCTGTTGATTTTGCAGATATTTCTGCAAANATGGCTCAGAACGGTTATTTAAATAATACTGGTTCTTATGAATTTGAGGAAAGATTGTTNTCCAATTTTTTAAGAGCTGAATANGGTTTTAAGTATAAGTATATTTTCTCTGCAATATTGAGAAGAGATGGTTCAAGTAAATTTGGTCCTAACAGTAGGTTTGGTTATTTTCCTTCANTTTCTGGAGCATGGATTGTTTCTGATGAAGATTTCTTTAATGTAGGTGCCATTAGCTTTTTTAAAGTTAGAACCAGTTATGGTNTTTCTGGAAATGATCAAATAGCTAATTTTGCTTACAGAGCCCTACTAAACGGAGAAGGTGTTTATGTTTTTAATGATATAATTACACCAGGAGTTGCTATTGGAACTGCTGCAAATCCAGATTTAAAATGGGAGACCACTAGACAACTTAATTTAGGAGTTGATCTTCAATTATTTAATTTATTTGATGTTAGTGCAAATTATTTCATTAAAAATACCAATGATTTANTATTTAGTCCAGATGTTTCAGCAATTATTGGTTCTTATGGACCTGGCGGTTATCCTCCAATTATTAATGCTGGGGATGTAACTAATAAAGGAATTGAATTTGAATTTGCATACGCAACAGATTCTAAGAAAAATATTGGTATGAATGTGAATTTTAATTTCACCTATATAGATAATGAAGTAAAATCNGTTCCATCTGGNGTTGATTTNCTCCCAGGATCTAGTTTTGGAGTTGGTGGCAACACNGCTACTAGATTTGAAGCTGGTTTTCCAATAGGCTATTTTATTGGTTATCAAACCGATGGTATTTTCCAAANTCAAGAAGATATCGATAATTCTTTAGTTAAACAGCCAGGAGCACAAGTTGGCGACCTAAGGTTTGTAGATATTGATGGAGATGGGGAAATAAATTTTAGTAACAATACAGATAAAACAAATTTAGGATCTCCAATTCCAAAATTTATGTTTGGTTCAGTCTTAGGNTTTAATGTATTTGGATTAGATATCTCAGCAAACTTATATGCCGCTTTAGGACACAAAATTGTTAGAAATTATGAAAGACAACANCCTTANGCTAATCAATTAGATTACGTATTGGATAGATGGACGGTAGATAATCCTTCTAACGATGTACCTNTTGTTACAACTTCTATAAATAGAAATGGAGTTTTTTCAGATTTCTATGTAGAAGATGGTTCTTATTTAAGACTAAGAAATATTCAAATTGGTTATGTTTTACCTNAAAAAATATGCGAAAAATTTGGAACTGATTTTGTTAGGTTCTATGTAGCTGCAAATAACTTATTTACAATTACCAATTACATGGGCTATGATCCAGATATTGGAGCAACTCAAGGAACACTTTCTGGAGGAATGGATTATGGATTTTANCCTCAAGCGAAGACAATTATGGGTGGTGTTAATATCAAATTTTAAAATCATGAAAAAGATAAATAGATTATTTACAGCAATTATTATTTCTACATCACTATTAGTAGGATGTAGTAAGTTTTTAGATCTTGATCCCCCTTATACTCAAGATGCAGAGAATTTCTTTCAAAATGAACAAGATTATCTCAGAGCCCTTACTGGTGCTTACGATTTACTTCAGGGAATNTTCGTTTCATATTGGATAGGAGATATTGCATCTGATAATTGTATTGCAGGTGGAGAAAGTGTTACAGATACCGAAGGGTTACATCAGATTGAAAATATGACACATGGAGCTGTTAATGACGAGTTGAGAAATATCATGAGATTTAATTACTGTGGAATTGGTAGATGTAATTTTATTTTAGAGCCTAAAGAAGTTGAAGTTGATTTTCCTTCAAAGGCAACTATTCTTGCAGAGGCTAAATTTTTACGAGCTTTTTATTACTTTGAATTGGTCAAATTTTTTGGAGATATTCCTATGGTGGTTGACCAAAGATTAGGGGTTCAACAAATTNAGGATTTAGAAAGAACGCCAGCTAATGAAGTATATGCTCAAATTGAAAAAGATTTAAACGATGCTATAGCTATTTTATCTTTTAAGTCGGAGTNTACTCATACAGGNATTAAGGGAAGAGTTGATAAAGGAGCTGCATTAGGACTTTTGGGTAAGGTTTATTTGTACCAAGAAAATTGGACTGCAGCTAGTCAAACGCTCAATACTTTAATTAGTAGCGGATATTANTCTTTAGCTAGCGACTATAGTACNTTATTTNTAAAGGAAAATGANAANAANAGTGAAACAGTNTTTGATGTTGAATATTCTGATCAAGAAGGTGGTAGTTATGGNTGCTTAATATGTTTAGAAGGGAATCTNACNGTTGGCTACCAAGGTATAAGACAATACGACGGGCCAANTTATGGAGACGGGAATAGNTACAATCTACCTACCCAAGATTTATTTAGTTCTTTTGAAAATTATGANCCAAGAAGAGANGCAACNTGTTTAAACATTGATGATTTTATTGCCAATAATACTCCTGGAACTACTTATGGTATTGGTGCAGGTGGACATACTGGATTTTANAACNATAAATATATGAAGTCTAGAGACGAGATGTTAAATGGTATTCCAGATAATGATTTAACATCTGGAGTTAATTATAGAGTAATTAGATATGCTGATATACTTTTAATGGCTGCTGAAGCATTCAATGAAATCGGTGATACGTCTATTGCTATCCAACATCTTAATACGGTAAGAAATAGAGTAGGACTTTATTTGCATCAAATAGATATTAGTCAAGCACCTTGGAATAATCTTACTACTTCACAAAACTCTATTAGAGAACTCATTTACAAAGAGAGAAGATCAGAACTTTCATGTGAAGGACATAGATTTTTTGATTTAGTAAGAACTGGAAAAGCTGNAGATGAAATCGAAGGTTTTGTAGTCGGAAAGCATGAACTATTTCCAATTCCTCAAGATGAAATAGATTTAGCCGGTGGAAATTGGCCTCAAAATCCTGGATATTAAAATTTATATATAATGAAACAAAAAACTTATCTCAAAATACTATTATTTACATTCCCTNTCTTTCTTTTTAGCAATTGTGGTAAAGAAGGATGTACAGATCCAATAGCTCATAATTTTGATCCATCAGCNACAAAAAATGACGGAAAATGTTTTTATGGTTTAACAGAATCGTCTGCCTCATTTACTATCGCTCCTACTAGTAANCCAAATGTTGTNGTTTTTAAAGCTGATAATCCAGATGTTGAGTGTTCTTGGGACTTTGGAAATGGAACTGCAGGAAGTGGTACTATAGATACAGCGGAATATCCTTTTGCAGGTGANTTTACTGTGACTTTGTCTATTTTTAATTCTCAAGGAGATGCATCTAGTTCTCAATCAATAACAATTGACTCNAATGATATTAGTTTATTTGATAATCCTTTACATCTTATGTTGACCGGTGGGATTTCTGGTCCAGGTTATNGAACCTGGCATATAGATTCAGCATGTCAATATCACTTTGGTGTAGGTCCACCTNCAGGAAGTACACCTGATTGGTGGCATGCTTCAGCAAATGAAAAGCCTGGAGTAGGACTATATGATGATAGATTTACTTTTCATTTAGTTGGTTTTCAGTACGATTTAATTACTAATGGTGATATATATGTNCATAANACAATTGGAANTAATTTTCCTGGAGCGTATGAAAATTTATACGACTGGACAGCTCCGTTTAACGATATGCCTAACGAAACATGGGATTTAACTACTGATTCTGTTTTAACATTATCTAATGCGGCACCAATGGGTTTTTATACAGGAGTAAGTGAATTTCAAATTACTCAGTTAAATGATACCTCTATGATAGTCAAATATGGTCACCACGATGGTACATTGGCTTGGTTTGCGAGGTATGTTCCAGAAGGTTTTGTTACAACATGTCCCTAATAATTNATNTATGAATAGAAATATTTTTTTATTTTTTCTTTTACTTNTAAGTTTTTCCTTTTTGCAATGTGAAAAAGGATGNACTGATCCTGCAGCTGAAAATTACAATCCAGATGCAAAGAAAGAAAATGGGTCTTGCTANTATATTAATCTTCCATCAAATCTTAATTATACCATAACCAATGCTGCAAATAGTGGATTGGTTGAAGTGTCAGCAACTGCTGCNAATGAAAATTTTTTCACNTTTATTTTTGTAGATGGTACTGATTCGTCTGTTGTTACATCTGCAAATGGAGAAGCAAGCTACTCTTATTTTAATTCTGGAACCTATAAAATTAAGATAAGAGCAAATTTAAGTGCTTCCCAATTTATNGAAGTTATTGATAGTGTTACTGTTTCATTTAATTCTGGAGGAGTTAATAATACTGGATATTCTACACCATTGAATTATCCTAATTATACCTTAACATGGCAAGANGAGTTTAATGGAACTAGTTTATCTTCAGATTGGATACATGAAATTGGAAATGGCTCTTGGGGATGGGGTAATAATGAGCTGCAGTATTACAGACAACAAAATACTACTGTAGAGAATGGTTACTTAACTATAAGAGCCAAACAAGAAAATTATGGAGGTTTTAATTATACGTCTTCAAGAATTATAACAAAAGGAAATTTATTTCATAAATATGGTAGAATNGATATAAGAGCTAAACTTCCATACGGTCAAGGTTTATGGCCTGCATTGTGGATGCTTGGAGAAAATATTTCTAATGTTGGCTGGCCTAGCTGTGGTGAAATTGATATAATGGAAATGATTGGTGGTAATGGTTATAATGATCGCACCGTTCATGGTACAATACATTGGGAATCAAATGGTCACGCTTCTTATGGCGGACACAATTCTTTGGGTTCTGGAAAGTTTGCGGACGAATTTCATGTTTTTTCTATCATATGGAATCAAAACTCTATTACTTGGTATAGAGATGATATACAATACCATACGGTAGACATTAGTAATTTATCTGCATTTCACAATGANTTCTTCTTTATTTTTAATGTTGCAGTTGGTGGTAATTGGCCTGGTAGTCCAGATGCAACAACAGTATTNCCNCAAACCATGATTGTAGATTACATAAGAGTTTTTCAATAATATATATATGAAACAAAATAAATTATCAGTTCTATTTTTAGCCGCAGTATTAATGGCTTCTTCTTGTAAGGAAAGTAATTTAAAAAATAGTACAGAGCTTAGCCCAATTGATAAAAAAGTTGATTCAGTTTTGTCTTTAATGACCTTGAAAGAAAAAATTGGTCAGATGACTCAGATAAATTTAACTGTAATTGCAAAAGGTCCAAATAAATGGGCATCAAATGATACAATGGAAATTGATTTTCAAAAGGCCAAACAAGCAATTGTTGAATATCATGTTGGTTCTGTTTTAAATACTGTAAATAATCTTGCCCAAACTCCAGCAACTTGGTATTCCAACATNTCTGATATTCAAAAGATAGCAATGGATAGTACCAAAATTAAAATNCCTGTCATTTATGGTATCGATGCAATCCATGGAGCTACATATACAGACGGAGCTACTATGTTTCCACAGCAAATATCTACTGCTGCTACTTGGAATCCTCAACATGCTTATAATATGGCATTTGTTTGTGCATACGAAACAAGAGCATCTGGAATTCCATGGAACTTTTCACCAGTANTGGACTTGGGTATTGATCCAAGATTTCCAAGACAGTTTGAAACTTTTGGAGAAGATCCTTTATTGGTAACAGAATTTGGTAAGGCAATGATAGCTGGTTATCAAGGAGAAAATAATAAAGTTGGTAGAAAAACTAAAGTAGCTGCCTGTATGAANCATTTTACAGGTTATCAGTCAACAATAAGCGGAAAAGATAGAACCCCGGCTTACATTCCAGATAATGTCTTATTTGAGTACCATATTAAATCCTTTAAAGCTGCCATAGATGCTGGAGCAAAAACTGTGATGATAAATTCTGGTATTATAAATGGAGAGTCTGTACATGCTAGTTATAANATACTTACTGAAATTTTAAGAAATAAATTAGGATTTGAAGGAGTTATCCTTACTGANTGGGAAGATATAAATAAGCTATGTGACAGAGATAAAGTAGCTGAAAATAGAAAANAAGCGATTGAAATGGCTATTAATGCTGGTATTGACATGTCTATGGTTCCTTATGAATACGAAGAATTTACGGATTATCTTTTTGANTTAGTTGAGGAAGGCAAAGTAAAAATGTCAAGAATTGACGATGCAAATAGGAAAATATTAAAGTTAAAATTTGAACTAGATTTATTCGAAACCCCAGTTACTAATTACCAAGATTATCCAAAATTTGGNAGTGAAGAATCTAATAAACTGGCTTATGAATCTGCATCNGAATCTATTACTTTATTAAAAAATAATAATTCAATTCTTCCTTTGAAAAAAGGATCAAAAATTTTAGTTACAGGTCCTAATGCAAATACAATGAACACNCTAAATGGAGCGTGGACCTATAATTGGCAAGGAAAATATACAGACAGGTATATAGACGGCGTTCCTGCAAATTTGATGGCTACTGTTGAAAAAGAAGGAAATATGGATAGTAAAGTAGTGAAAGATAATTTGAGTCCTAAACCATATAACACTATTTATGAAGCATTNTCTAATTTTTACGGAGAAAAAACTGTTTCTTTTATTCCTGGAGTTTCTTACAAAAAAAATGGATCATTCTATGATATGATTGAAGATGATATACAACAGGTAGTCGATGCAGCTAAATACCATGATTACATATTATTATGTTTAGGTGAAAACTGTTATACAGAAAAACCAGGTGATTTAAANGACTTAAATCTTCATAAATTACAGCTAAAGCTTGCCAATAAGCTTTCTAAATGTGGGAAACCNATCATTTTGGTTCTTAATATTGGAAGGCCAAGATTAATTTCTGAAATTGAGCCTTTTATGTCTGCAGTNTTAAATATTTATTTACCAGGAAATTTAGGTGGAGATGCTTTAGTTGATATAATNAATGGCAAAGTTAATCCATCTGGAAAATTACCCTATACTTACCCNGCTTTTCCAAATTCTCTTAGTACTTATTATTATAAACCATCAGAAGTTCAAAATAATTCTCAAGGTGCTTATAACTATGNAGGGGANTTAAAAAATTTATATGANTTTGGTTATGGTTTAAGCTATACNAGTTTTGAATATAAAGACGTTACTATAGAAAATGATTCTTTAAATCCTGACGATTCTTTAAATATATCTGTTACTGTTTATAATTCTGGGGATGTTGATGGATATGAAGTTGTNCAAGTNTATGTTTCAGACTTATTTGCNTCNATNANNCCNGANAATAAAAGACTGAGAGCTTTTGATAAAGTTTTNATTAAATCTGGNGAAANCAAAAAAGTTTCNTTTAGNATNNCTGNTAAAGATTTTTCTTTTGTTAATCTAGAAAAAAAATATGTTCTTGAGAGTGGTGACTTTGCCGTTCATGTTGGTNGNAATTCTAAAGACCTTACTTCTTTNAACNTTTTTGTAAGGTAAATTAATGAAGNANTTATTTATCTCTAATANNTTTTTNTNNTGTNATTTCNTGCNGNTATNGANAAANCANAAGAAAACNTTATTGAAGATNTAGTTTGGGAGGATAACTTTATGGGCTCTAGTTTAGACACTAATTTTTGGAATATTTATGTAGGAAATGGTTGTCCAGAACTATGTGGATTTGGAAACAATGAATTACAGTATTATACCAATGAGTTTTCAAATCTTAAAGTTGAAAATGGTAAGCTCACTATTTCTGCATATTATGATACAGTTTCTTCCTTATTTACTTCTGCTAAAATTACCACCAAAAACAAAGTTGATTTTCAAAAAGGGTATATAGAAGTCGTTGCAAAATTACCTAACGCTGTAGGTTCTTGGCCAGCAATTTGGATGCTCCCAACCTTAGACAGAGCCTTAAATTGGCCGTTAGATGGTGAAATTGATATTATGGAAAATGTAGGCTATGACTCTTGTAAAATTCTTGGTACAATTCATACAAAGTCTTACAATCACACAATAAATACTCAAAAGTCAGACAGTATTGTAATAAATACAGCCCATCAAGATTTTCACACCTATGCTATTAACTGGACAGATTCTATTTTAGAGTGGTATGTAGATTCTAAAATTTACAATAGTATTAAACGATTACCCAATGATCAGCAAGAGCAGTGGCCATTTGACAAATCTTTTCATTTAATACTAAATCTAGCAGTTGGGGGAGACTGGGGTGGTAGGTTAGGTGTGGATACTTCTTCTTATCCTCAAAGTTTTATAATCAAATCAGTAAGATTATTTAAACAAATGCCTTAAAATAAGATTTTAATTATTTAATATAGATGAAATATCTTATTTAAATGAATTGTAGAATTGAAATTATACACAGCCAAAAAGATAATTTATCAGACAAAATATTACAATTTATTTTTGAACTTAATCAGAACAATATTCCTGCTCTAGGTTCATTAAATAATTTACAAAATGTTTTGGATATTTACAATCATTCCTTATTTGCTACTTTAGTTATGGTACATGAAAAATTTGCTGGATTTGCATTTGTAATGGATCATAAAAGTCAATACCAGTCCCTTAATTATAAGTATTTTAAAAATAACTTTAAGAACTTTTTATATATCGATAGAGTTGCTTTTGNAGANGAATTTCAAAGAAAGGGTTATGGNACTNANCTTTACAATGAGATCTATAAAATAGCTAATAAATTAAATCTTCCATTATGTTGTGAAGTAAATACTATTCCATTAAANCAANAGTCNTTAGATTTTCATNANAAGTNTGGNTTTNAGACTCTTGAAAAAGTTCCTTTTGGCGAAAAGCAAGTNGCTATGCTTTGTAAGTACTAGAATTATTTATAAACTTCTAATTTTTCTTTAATTATTTTATCCTTCGAACTTATTACTATTTGATATATTCCGTTGCTAAAATCCGCTAAATTTATTTTATAGTCATATTTAGTTCTGATTATTTGATGAGATGAAACCATATTTCCAATTATATCATAGATTTCCATTTTAGATGCACTATGGTTATGTGGCAGTACAATGTTTACATATTCAATAGACGGATTAGGATATACTTTAATTTCTTTTTTATCGTGTTCATAGGTACTTGTGACTATAGATCCTTCTGAAGATTGTAATACATATTTAGTATCCACATCTTGTATCCAAACTGCTACTCCAAGATTTTGAAAATCTTCAACACTGTTTTCAAACGTATGATCAATTGGCGTGTCTGAACCTGGAGGTAAAGTATATAAGCCATTGAATGTGTAATCTAAGTTAACTGTTGTTGGGTTGTTGGGTCCGGATAAATTTGAAAGAACTGTACCATTAGCGTCTGGTATCATTTTTTTCATAATATTATAAAATTCAATTTCTCCATTAGTAGATGAATTATTGTAGGTGGTTTTTTCATAAACTGCTGTATGTAGTACTAGATTATCCCATATTCCGGCTGTATTGCAAAGAGGGTCAATGTTTACAGAAACATCAATTGTTTGCCCTCCAACAGAGTATTCAGCTGATAAATTCATGAACGAATACAAGCNTTTAGCATCTTCGAATTCTTGTTGTGTAAAACCAATAGGATTTAATTGAANAATTCCATTATTTACAATTCTGGGGACTGTNTTAACTGANTAATAAAGTCTTCTTTGTCTACCCTCAAGAGTATAATAAGGATCGCCTGGTGAAGGCCAACTCATAGGGTATTTTACAAGAGTATAATCATTTTGATTATTAGATAAAATATTGTGCAAGTCTATATTCCCAGTTACTGAATATTGGCTTGTGGAACTTACAAATGTTTCTAGCAATGGTATTCTCTGACTTGATATGTCAAACACGTGAAGATTTTTGTGTAGTGTGTCATTTGAATTATCCATGTCTGAACTACCGTTTATAGAGTCTGCCCAAATTGCAATATCGTAGGTTCCTGCATTTGTAGGATTCCATGGTGTATTAAAAGAAGCAGTATCGTCTTGGTAGGAACCAATATTTAAATTTGAAATATACTCTGTTACTGTGTTTCCTCCATTTATAGAGTAGTTTATTTTCATATTACTAATAGTGTCTATCCCCAAATTTCTAAATACTCCGTTTATAGTGTAGGGTGCATCATTTAGGTGTAAATATGGATAATTCACTAAATTTACTCCGCTTACATCAATAGAATTTTGAGCTCCATAAATAAACTCATAATAATGATTATCACTTGGAGAAGGATCAGTTCCTGCCAAATTAGATAGTGATGGAGAGCCTGTTACCATAACTGCGTTTGCACTATCTATTTGAATTCCTGCAGTTATTGCAGGTGATGCATTACTACTATGTCTTTGATCTACAATGTATATTTTATTGCTTCCTTCTTCTAAAACTATAGACCAGTAACTCCAGCTACCTGCCGTGTAAGAAGAGAAGAATACCCAAAATTGTTGTCCTCCGACATTTCCAAAAGTTTTAGTAACTATATTATCGTTACTTCCTGTTCCTTCAAGGCCCCAGACCATAATAGAATTATTAGGAATTGCTGGGTCAGGAATTGTTGCATTGCCAAAACCAGGAACAATTGTAGAGTTAATTTCAAAAGTTAAAACACCAGAAGATGAAACTTTAAATTGGTCTACAACATTGTTATTAAAAGTAAATGGAAAAGGGATGGTATCAACTGCTGACCACACTGGTGAAGTACTACCTGCTGGTAATAACACCTCCCATGAGGCGTCTAGCCCTGATCCAAAAGGATATTCATTATCCATATTCAATCCACCGGGATTACCATTTGATAAACTTGGAGTATAAAAGTATTGTGAATGAATAGAATTAACTAAGATACTTGTAAGGAATAGGTAAAGAGTAATTCTTTTCATAATGTTTCTGTTAAATTATTAGTGATTTTATAATGTATTAAACTAATATATTAAAAGATAATTTATTTTTTAATTTTTTTTAGAATATAAATTGGAATATATATAAAAATTCCTAAAAGTAACCCTGATAAAGCACTTATAATAAAAAGAATTAATTTTGGATTAGAAGAGCTTATATTATATAATTCGGTGATAAAGTAAGGGTTGTTTAATTGATATGTTTTATAAAAAAGTATTTGAACGATTGAGCAGTCCA
Organism: Crocinitomicaceae bacterium; assembly: GCA_002713405.1. GTDB lineage: Bacteria > Bacteroidota > Bacteroidia > Flavobacteriales_D > Parvicellaceae > MED-G20. The sequence continues at coordinate 37,992 of PAST01000011.1, forward strand.
TCCCCCAAGAAATCCCTATTATTAAACAATGAATAAAAATAAAACCCTTTAAATTATAATAAAGATAAAAAGAAGTTATTGCTGCGGTAAATAACCAAATAAAGGGCTGACTATTTTGACTCCATCCTAAAACTGAGAAAATCCCCATAAACACACCAAAAAGGCTAGTTTGTATTATGATTTTTCGGTTTATGTTTTTAAAATNCATAAATATTTATCATAAATGCTTTAATTTACTAAATTACANCCAATTATGAACCTAATAGATTTAGTTAGAAATAGTAAAACCTCAATTGTNGATGTAAGAACAACNGAGGAATTTAAAAATTTTAGAGTTGATGGTTCTATAAATATTCCTTTAAATCTAGTTCCTGATAATATTGAAACATTAAAAAAAATGCAGCCTTTGATATTGTGTTGTGCAGCTGGAGTAAGGAGNAGGCAAGCTATGGAGTTTCTTAAATTTAATGGACTAGATCTGGTCTACAACGGTGGTTCTTGGCGAGATTTAGAAAAAATGCTTAATAGTTAAAATGAAATTTAATTTTTTTATATCTATATTTTTANTAACCTTAAATTCATGTGTTAATTCTAATGNTTTTGATCCAAACTCTNTCCCTGTAAACGTTTTAAATGTTGAAAATTATCAGATGGTAAAACTTTTGGAGGATAGTCCTGGAGTTTTATTAGATATTAGAACNCCTGAAGAAGTAGGTAGAGGNTTTCTAGAAAACGCTAGTTTCATTAATTTTTATGATGAAAGTTTTTTACAAAAGGCGAGTTGGATAAAAAAAAACCAACCAATTTATATTTATTGCCATGCAGGTGGTAGAAGTTCTAAAGCTGCTGAAATGTTATTGGAGTTAGGNTTCAAGGAGGTTTACAATTTGGTTGGTGGATACAGTAAATGGGTGGAAGATAGATATCCAGTTGAAAATAGTATAAAAGAGATTAAAGGACCTAGCAATAAGTCTTTTAAAAATGAAGATATAGAAGCTATTCTACAAAACAATCTAAATGTTATTTTAGTTTTTAAGACTCCTTGGTGTTTGCCTTGTAAGAAATTAGATGCTGTTTTAGATTCCTTTTCAAATAATAGACCTAATTGGGANGTAGTGAAAATTAATATGGATTCNAACAAGGATTTAGCANAGAATTATGAAGTTAAATCTGTTCCNACTTTATTATTCTTTAAAGAAAATAAGCAATTNTTCTCTCATATTGGTTTTATAAATATCCAAAGTATTGAGGAGAAATTAATNNATTAAGACATTTTGTCACTTTTTATTTTCTTTAAATGACATAATGTCTACTTTTTTAAGTTTTAAGCGCATTCCATAAGTCTTTTTAGCATATTTTTTATTCAGGCATAGNGATTGATATNTTCANTATGTATNAANAATTAAAAAATATAGAAATGAAACTATTAAGAAAATATGAAACACCATTTGAAGGAATACTTAACAATTGGTTAAACGATGAATTTATTGGTATACCAAGTATTGATCACTCAATTAAAACACTTCCNCCAGTAAATTTAATTGAAAGTAAAGAATCTTATACTATAGAATTATCTGCTCCAGGATTTGATAAAGATGATTTTAAAATTGAACTNGATAATTTCAANCTCTCTGTAAGTTTAGAGAAAGATGATAACTTGAATGATACTAATCATTACAACAAAAGAGANTTCAATTATTCTTCTTTCAAAAGATCATTTAAATTGGCTAAATACTCAAATATTAAGAAAATTGATGCATCTTATGTAAACGGAATACTCACAATTCAAATACCAAAGACTAAAGAGGCTATTCCATTGCCTNTTAAAACAATTAAGATTTCTTAAGAATAAAATTGATTGTTTCAAAAGACGGAGTAAATCTCCGTCTTTTTTATGNAGTTNAATCAAATAATGCAAGTAAAACATTTCCAAAAGAAAACATTACAACCGAATNTACAATCGTATTGAACTTTAATTCTTCNCTCTNAAATNTTGAAATTAAATATAATGGAATGTATANAAAGTTAAAAATCNCTATTNAGGAAAGCATTAAAACTGTTNCCCATGGCCAATACATTAGTTTAAATATAAATCCAATCATAAGTATAGTGCCAAGCGNTATACCAATTGAATAAATAAACTTATCAAAAAGAAAACTATCTTCTTTGAATATTATGAAAATTAAAAGAGNTATAAAGATAAAAGCAAACGAAAAAGCTCCCATGATAATCATTACAGAANTACCTTGCAAGTGCAATATTTTAAAAAACGANNCCAAAAATNTGAAAATNNTCGAAAGTAAACCGATAAAATAAAGTGTTTTTTTTAAAATAATTTTTTATGNCATTTTTAAAAAAAATACTTTAAATAATTGCTTAATTGATCTTGAGAAGTCGGATGGATAGTCCACCATTTTTATCGAATACATAATGATTCATGGTACTTTCTTGGTCATAATGAAGTGGTCTTGTATGTGCATAATCTTGGTATGCATCTTCAAAACACCACCATCTGCCCATTTCNGTTATATATTCAAAATTTCCATTACTCGTTCTTACACCACCNGGAAGACCACTAAATCCACTTTCATTAGTTGCATTCAAATTTGGANTTTTCCAATAAAGAGAACTTGTGTCTTTCATTTTTCCACCCGCAGTGTTAGCATTGCCTAAATAGTTTATCAAATTTATCCAGTCTTCTTCATAGGGAATTTTCCATCCAGCAGGACAGATTTTACATGGGAATGAATCGTAATAAAGAGTATCTAGTATGATATTCTGATCATTTCTAATATATTTTTCTACTGGGATTGTATCACCAATTAATGAATGGTAATTATATAGTTTTCCATAAATNTCATCATTGAGNATATCGTTGTCGTAATAACACCATGAACCAATATTAGAGTTAGNCCAAGAAACNTCCGAGAGAACATTATTTATAGGACTGCCGTCAGAGTATTTAGTTGTTTTNAGATTTAAAGTTGTCCACTCTTGTCCATTTCCTATTATTACACTAGGATAAAAATTGCCATCAATGTCAGTTAGTCCATCACCTTCTTGAAAAGTAATAGAGTTTGTTTGCTTTGAATCTTTATCACAAGAAACTAACAAGAAACANATCATATAAGCTAAATATTTTCTTTTCAAACTTCTATTAATTTATAAATAGATAACTAAACCCAATAGATCCAAAATACAAATCGTTATTTAAACCTTTCCCAAAATAAGCATCTAACTGCATTTTATCATTTAATAAATAAGAACCCCCAAAATCAAAATTTATAGTACTTATCTTAGAAAGTAAGTTGTAATTCCATTCACCATAAAATTCTAAAAAACCTGTGATTTTAGAATTAAAACTATTGCTTAAAAAAACAGAATAATTAAACGAATTGTTAGTGTTTGATTTTGATAAATTATGACCTAAAGTATATCCAACACCAAAATTGTCAGTAATAGAATTTCCACCTACTAATTTTGTTAAGGTATTTTGATTGACTGAATCGAAAGTAACCATAGATAAAAATGCCAATTGAAAACTTTCATTTCCTATAAGTTGGATTTTACTACCAAGCTGTATTGGACTTATAGATATTTTATTTCCTATTGGAGATATTAATAAGTCACTTGAAAATCTAAATTCAATTTTATCAAATGCACCATATCTTAATAATAAATTAGGAATACTTGAGGAATTAATCTCACCATTACTATATGAATACATTAATCCAGATTCTAATTGAAATGCCTTATGGTAAAGAGTATAAGAATTATCAGTCTGTGCACTAGGTCTATCAGTTGCTATGGATTGAGAGAAACTGAAACTACAAACAAATATAAATGTTATAAAAAAATATTTTTTCATGTCCACTTTAAAAAATTAATTAAATGCTAATTTATAAATATTAATGGTGAGTTAATGAATTTATAGCTTTAGCATGTTTTGGGTAATGTTTTATTAATTCTTCTCTTGATGACATTTCAAAGTCCTCGAAATCAAAACCAGGACTTACCGTACATCCACATAGAACAAAATCTTTTTTATCAATTAGTTCTGATGCAAACCATGTATTTGCAGGAACTACATACTGAAAAAACTCTCCTTTTTCAAGATTTTTTCCAATTTTAATAGTTTTGTAATTTCCATCTTTATCTATCATATGAAGCAGTAGGGTAGTACCCATATAATAATGCCACATTTCATCTTGCTTAATTTTATGAAATGCTGAGAACTGTTCCTTTTCTAAAAGAAAATAAATTCCTGTTGAAAAATTTCTTTTTCCTTTTGCACCTTGCCAAAAATTATTAGCATTAATTAAACCTTTACTTCTGTAATTTTCCTTGTAATAACCACCTTCAGGATGTACAGTTAAATTTAGATTTTTAATAATTTCTCTTGAATTCATTTTAATTAATCAAATTGATGGTTAAAATAATTAATAGAAATATTTCCTTTAGAAACTTTATTTAAATCTGTTATTTCCTCACTATAACTTTCTAAATCACCTGTAAGTAAGCTAGGCATCTTTTGATTTTTTACATCNAATGTTATTTTTATATTAGATGGTAAATCAAATTTTTCTTCACTATAGCTAAGTTCTGCTGAATAACTTCCTTTATCTTTTGTTATAAGAATCATTTTATTAATAAGGTTCTTAGAATTGATCCAAAATTGTCCAGTTACTATTTCGGAATTAATATCCATAGGTATTACTTTAATAATTTCGTTTTTTTGTTCATATCCAAGAGAAATAGCAATAAACTCTGAACTGAATAAATCCGTAGTTGTTGCTCCCATTTCATTTTTGGGTAAAAAGGCAAAACCTTTGATTTTATAGTCTATTTCTTTAGGATTTTTAAAAACCATTTTACCAGTTCTTTCTTTAATTTTAATAAAACTCACATCAATTTTAACTTTTATATCACAGCTATATGCTGGTACATTTTCTAGTTTTTCTTTAACAAGCAAAATTTTANTCTTTGCTTCTTCTGACTGGCTGAATAAATATTTANNGAAAAAATAGAAAATANAATAATTATGTAGGACTTCATGATAAGATATCTTTTCTGTTAAAATTATACATTCCAATGGCATTAAAAACTATTATGTAACTCAACTGAACTAAGAAGGATAATTTTAATTTTTCTGTCTCGATNTCAAAATCAAAAAAGTACTGCCACTTAATAAAATGACTTGTAAATATGTAAGGAATAACGTCTTTAAATAGTGGAGCACCAAGGGTGAAAATAATATTCAAGCCAATAATAATTGCTATTGTTCCAACAATTGGACCTATTGCATTATTTACAAATGAAGAAATCATCATAGAAAGTGAAGCAACCACAATCATAGAAAGAGTACCNGAACAAAANGCAAAAAAGAANCNCCATCCTACATCGTTGCTACTTATAACNGTNACTCCACGTCTTAAAACTATCAAATCACCAGAACCAAATAAGAANTAGCCTAAAACATAGGTCATTAGTGCTAAAAAAAAGACCAATGAAATGGTATATAAANATCCGCTTATTGCTTTTGCTAGATATATTTGGTTTCTTGTGTAGGGTCTTTGTAATATTAACCTCAAAGTACCAGAACTTGCTTCTCCAGCTATGGCATCTCCAGTTACNAAACATATTAGAATTGGAATATGAATTATTAANCTATTTAANAGNATATAGGTCATTAANTTTGTGTTAATAATCTTGCCTTCTAGNCTAAAATCATTTTCAAGATTTTGNATNGCAATGGAAATTAATTCTTCTCCTTGGTAAAACATGGCCAATTGCATTGCTCCAACNGTNAGAAATATAGCCAAAAANCCTATATAGGTTCTTGGTCTTTTGACAATTTTNAAAAGCTCNATTAATGTAAGTTGTATCATTTNGTNAGTCCTAANAAAAGTTCTTCAAGTGTTCTCATTTGTTTCATTTCAGNAATTGAAATATTTTCNTNTANCATTTTTTTAANAACTAATGGAATTTNTTCTTCGTTAATATNTGCTANAATANAATCATTNGAGAGCTCAAAATCTATAGATTGTTTTTTTAAAAANGAACTAATGCTTTNNAAGTTNTCAGATTTGAAACTAACTTTTAGTAATTCATTTTGNATTAATTCTTGAACATTNCCCTCCACAATTTTTTCGCCATTGTTTATTACAACCATTCTATTAGAAATNTTTTCAATTTCGCTTANNATATGACTNGATATTATTACAGTAATNCCCATATCTTGGTTGATTNTTAAAATCAAAGATCTCATATCGCTTTGNCCTTGAGGNTCTAANCCGTTAGATGGCTCATCTAATATAATTAAGGAAGGTTGGTGCATAAGGGTTTGTGCAATACCNAGCCTTTGTTTCATTCCTTGAGAAAAACCACCTACTTTTTNATTNTTTTTATCCCANAGATCCACTTCTTTTAAAACTTCACTTATTCTGTTGNTGTCCTTAAGTCTAGACATTTTAAACAATATCTTAAGATTGTCATAAGCAGATAAATTTTTGTAAAAGTCTGGCTTNTCTATNAATGCTCCTATTGAGCTTAAAAAATTTCTATTCGATCCAGAAATATTTTGTCCGTTAATTAAAATTTCTCCACTATTNGGNTTNATNAANCCCAAAACCATTCTNAGGGTTGTACTTTTTCCAGCACCGTTAGGACCTAAAAAACCATAAATNTCNCCTTTATTTACATGNAGGTTTATATTATNNACAGCCTTAAAATNNCCNAAGGATTTATTTAAATTTTTAACAGATAAAATCTNTTTNTTTTCCACAGTTCAAATTTATAAANTTGTTTAACTTATATAGTAAATATTTAAACAAAATNAATTTTTACAGCGTTTACTGCAGTAAANAACATCATTCCAATTCCTTTNCCATTTTTTTCTCCAAGAAAATGGTCTTTTACANCGTTTACAAATTTTATAGGCTAGTTTTTCTTTATGCCCCTTCATTAATNNAAGTTTGGAACATCTTTTNTTCTAGCATAAGGATAGGTATCAATTTTTTGAAGATTNTAATAGCTATTTAANCCTCCNATNCCTGTNGTATTNAATTTTTCTAAATCTATATATCCTTCTTNNCTTATAGATTCTTCTNNAANAAATACGTGTTCTACACTNCCAACTATNATAATAGTATTATTTATTTCTATTGGAATGCTTTCTTGANATTTCAACCCTATTTTAAGTGGACTTTCTTTTACAAATGGTGCTTTAAAGTCACTATGNTACCATTCTGTNAAATTACAGTGTTNAAATTCTGATTCGTCNTTTTCAAATTTAGCAGATGTATAATGGCCATTTAATGTGCTGTCACTTGGTAAATGATTGATGGTGTAGTAGCCATTGCTCATNATATTGTTATAGGTATCTCTTCTNACATTAATNTGTGGTCTTAGAATAAAACCAANTAGTGCAGGATGGCTTCCTAAATGAACCACACTGCTAAAAATGGCAAGATTGGTATTTTTNTTNTCGTCNATACTTCCAATTAAATTTCCTGGTTTNATTCCAGTTANACTATTNATAATGTTTAGTCTTTTGACTTTTTCTAGATCTAANATATTTTGCTTTGAAAAATGTTTCATTTNANTTTTAANTTTTTNATTCCTTTNTTCCAATAATTAAANAAAGATCCATTTGCTTCTANGTCTTTAAATATCCAATCTCTTTCTTCTTTATTTCCTTTNAAATGATTAGAAAAAGGATGNTCTTTNTANTNGATTTNTGNATNNTTGTCTANANGGGTTTCAAATTCANCAAACTCCATGACAGCAATTTGTAAATCTTCAATCTCTTTAGAAAGTAAAATGTAGAAATCNATTACTTTTTTAGAAACAGGATANTTTTNNTANTGNGNAGGTTCCANGANTAAAATTCTGTTGGCTTTTNCATCTTTTTTCCAATTGGAATCTAAATTATAAGCNGNGTAAATAAATGTTGGTAAATTNTTNTNAATATAAATGGTTTCTTTTTTAGGAAGATCAATATTGAAGGAATAATNCATTTCATCTTTAATTTCCGNTGGTATATTTTCAAAANCCGATAGTTCAGNATAAGATTTATCTAAAAAAGTGTTCTCATCTTTAGTAAANCAATATTTATTAATATTTTCTTGATTTGCTANNTATTTTTTGTGACTGTTTGTTCCAGCCACCCATTGCCAGCTNANTGCATTGCTTCCCCAATCTCCNTCTANNAGGTGATAGTACATCCATTTTGCNGGTNGNANCCAATGATACTGNCCTATGTTACAACAAATTGCTGCNGTATACATTCTTAAATGGTTNTGCATATATCCAGTTTCGTACAANTCTTTNATTCCTTTATCAATAGCANTTATTNTNGAGCAATNTTNAATAATTGANGTNGGAATTTTNTTNTTTAAAANAGGATNTTGTTTGGTTTTTAAATCAANATCTATATTTCCAGANATTTGCCATTTTTTTTGCCAATAATCTCTCCATGCCAACTCTTTAAGAAATTTTTGAATTTGATTAAANTTATANCNNGANTCTAGTAATGTATTGAATATAGTTTTGGTACTGATTANNCCTCTAGAAATGTATGGCGATAATCGACTTACATCGCCATTTATAAAATTCCTATTGGATGCGTATTTAATAGGATTTAAATTATTTACTTTTTGNATTAATTTGCTGTATAAACTTTTCACATTGNAAATTAAAATTTATGATTNGTTTTCTACCGACTTGTTTAATTAAATAATNAAAGAGAATCAATAANTAATTAAATTCTNTTAGGTTATAAATTATTANTAATCAAGTANAATNNTTCTTATTTAGTANNTAGTANTTATTATTAAAATANAGAAANCATACTTTTAAANGTATTGCAATGGGCNTCTACAATATCGTATATTTTTTCNGANTAACCACCTCCCATAACNGTAACAATTGGNGCTTTACATTTCTTAGAAAATTCAAAAACCATTTCATCTCTTTTTTTACAATCNTCTNNTTTTANTGCCAATCTTCCAAGTTTATCNGTATCTAAAATATCAACTCCAGAAATATAAAATATAATATCAGGAGATAGTTCATTANTTAAAAAGTCTAAATTTTCTTTAAGTTTCTTTAGATATTCTTTTCCTGTTATTCCATCTTTTACGGGGGTATCTAAATTTGATTTTTCTTTGTGAAATGGGTAGTTTTTTTCTCCATGCATACTAAAAGTAAATACCTTATTATTATCTTTTAAAATAGAGGCAGTACCATTTCCTTGGTGAACGTCTAAATCTATTATTAAAATAGATTGCATTTGGTGTTTTTCTATTGCATAATAGGATCCAATTGCTACATCGTTAAATAAACAAAATCCCTCTCCACGATCTCTAAATGCGTGGTGGGTGCCGCCAGCTATATTTGCAGAAGCTCCATATTCAATAGCAAAATCTACGCAGTCTAATGTTCCTTGGGTAATTATATATTCTCTATTTACTAATTCTTTAGATAAAGGAAAGCCAGTTTTTCTAATTTCACTTTTAGAAAGAGAAAGATGTTTTAGTTTGGATATATATTCTTTGTCATGGGCTTTTTCAATCCAATAGTCTTTTGCTAGTTTAGGGGAGAAGAAGTTTTCTTTTTCAACCAAGCCTTCGTGTATTAGTTGTTGTGGAATAAGTTCGTATTTTACCATAGGAAAACGATGGTTTCCTGGTAATTGATGCATATAAATTGGGGAAAAAGCTATTTTCAGCATTTTTGTGTTTCAAAACCTACCAACTTCCTCCAGCACCACCGCCGCCAAAGCTTCCTCCACCAAAACCACCAAATCCTTGGCTACCTCCTGAAGAACCTTGAAATCCACTTCTTGATCTTCCACTTGAAATACTAGAGCTTTTGGAGAGAATTGTAAACAATAATATGGTTCTAAATAATCCAATTCTTCTAACAGATCTTATAAAGGAATAACCAAAAATTAGTACAAACAATAAGAAAAATATGAATCCCAAAAAGGGTGAATCTTCATTTTTATTTAAATATTCATTAGCAGAATATTCATTTTCTGAAAGTTCCATAAGAATATCAGTAGTTACATCTAATCCTTCAAAAAATTTTTGATTTTTAAAATAGGGAAGTAGCTCATTTTTTACAATTTGGTTACATACAGCATCTGGGAGAACAGCTTCTAATCCTCTGCCTGGAGATATAAAGGTTTTTCTTTGGCCTTTTCCACCAGTAGGTTTTATTAGGATTACAATTCCGTTATCTTCTTTTTGTTGACCTATTTGCCATTTTTCACCAATTCTAGTTGCGTAGTCCCATGGTTCATATCCATTTAAAGTATCCACAATTAAAATAACAATTTGATTGGAGGTGTTTATTGCAAAATCAGATAACTTTTTTTCTAGAAAAATAGCTTCTTTGGAAGTTAGAAAACTTGGATAAACTTTTGATAAATTATTGTATAGTTTTGCAGGGTTTGGAGCACTTGGTATTTCTGATTGAGAAATTCCTGAGGGTAAAGATCCTAGAAATAGAGAAATAAAAAAAATAAATTTTAAAATTTTCATTCTTCAAAGGTTACATCATTACTCAATTCGTTTATATCGTCATCTTTGTATGGAAAATATTTTTTTAATTGTTCTCCACTTTTTAAAATTCCTTCTGCAATTCCGCTTACAAAGTTTTCATTCTTAAAATGAGAAATCATTTCATTTTTAATATCTTCCCAAAAATCTTTAGGTACTTTCTCATTAATACCTTTATCTCCTAAAATTGCAAGTTTTTTGTCATTAAAAGAAAGCAATAATAACACACCATTTCTTAGAGCTGTTTCATGCATTTTTAATTTTTCAAATATTTTTACAGCCTCTATATATGGATCACCATTACATTTTTTTACTACATGTACTCTTATTTCTCCTGATGTGTTTTTTTCAGCTTCAACTATAGCTTCTTCTATTTTAGAAGTTTCAGATTTAGATAACATAAAAGATTAAAATTTAATTTCAGGTGCTTTCTCTGCTCCTTGACTAGCTTGAAAACCCTCTTTTTTAGGAAATTCTTCCTCATTAAGTATCATTTTAGTGAAAAATCCTCTTATGTGGGTATTGTAAATTTTAATAGTAGCATTGTAGTCGGTTCTAGCTTTGTTAATTCTATTTTCAGTTCCTTCTAATTGTGCTTGTAAATCTGCAAATCTTTCGGTAGATCTAATCTGTGGATAAGCTTCAAATGCCAAATTTATAGCAGTATTTATTTTTTTACCAAACATTTGCATATCTTCTGGTGTTTGTGCATTTACTATTCCTGCTCTAGCTTGTGTAACAGCAGTTAATATTTCTTTTTCATTTTTTGCAGCACCTTTTACTGTTTCAAATAATTGCGGAACTAGGTCAGCTCTTCTTTGATAAGCAGCACTAACATCATTCCAGGATTGGTCTACAGTTTCTTGATTGTTTACAGCTTCGTTATAGATACTACTGTATTGAAATAAAACAATGGCACCAAATACAAATACAACAATAACTGCAATAATTGACTTTTTCATTTATTTTAGTTTTTAATTAATTCACAATAAAATTTAATTTGAACTTCATCCCCAACAGAAGTAATTGGCTTCATTCCAAATTTTATTCTATCTATTTCCATTTTTCCTTCAAATATAGCAACATTAGTTCCCATTTTATTAATTGCAACTCCAGAATAATTAAAATCAAATGAAAGAGGATGTTTTTTCCCCATCATGTTTAAAGAGCCATTGGTAGTAAAAAAGGTATCTAAATTTATAATTTCTTTAGAATAAAAATCTATGGTAGGATATTTTTCAGTATTGAAAAAATCGCTTCCCATAAGTTCTTTATCTCGAATATCGTTATCAGTATCAATACTATTTACATTAATGGAAACTTTAAGTTTTGCCTTTTTAGGATTTTTTTTTGAAACTCTAAAAGTAATATCAAAATCTTTGAAAAAACCTTTAGTATCTTTTAATCCTTCTATGTCAAAACTTATTTCTGCGCTGGAAGGGTCTGTTTTATTATTAATCCAAGTAGTACCTAAAATAGAGTTAAAATTTTGAATTTTTATTTCATCAACATTTGTTTTTTCAAGTTCACTTTCTGGCTTTCCCCAGTTGGAAAATATTAAAATGCCAATAATTATCAAAATTATAATTACTACTGAAACTTTTATTTGTCTACTCATCAAAGAAATTTTTATAAAATTAAAATATATAATTAAACTATAAATCTTTTACACATCTAAATCCAGTATGATTCATTCCAGTTTCTTTAGAATAAGGCATTCTTGCAGATACTCTGTAACTTGAACAATAATTATCATTACATAAAAACGAACCTCCTCTTATAACTTTTTTAGGATCGTTAGGTTCCCTTGGATATCTCCATGTTTTTGGACCTTTTGGATCTATTGTCAATTCATTTTTAATTAATGACTTGTAATAATTTGCATCGTACCAGTCAGAACAAATTTCCCAAACATTTCCAGCCATATCATAAAGTCCATATTTATTTGCAGCATAACTCATTACTGGTGCAGTAAGTATGTAACCATCTTTTTTATTATTTTCTAAAGGGAAGTTTCCACTCCAAAAGTTGCATTTGTCATATCCCTCATTAACATTCTGATTCCCCCAAGGATATATATTGTTTTTTAACCCACCTCTGGCTGCCCATTCCCATTCAGCTTCTGTTGGCAATCGTTTTCCATTCCATTTTGCATATTCATTTGCATCTTGATAAGAAATATGAACTACTGGATGGTTTTCTATTCCAATGATTGAACTATTTGGTCCTTTAGGATGTTTCCAATTTGCTCCTTTTGTCCATTTCCACCATTGTGAAAAATCAATTAAATTAGAAACCTCATCCGGTATTGAAAAAACCAAGGAACCAGGCTCTAAAAGTTCTTCGTTAGGTTTAGTAGTATTTTTAGGAAGTTGTTTTTTTAAAACTTCCCAATCGATTTTTTTTTCTGCGGTTGTAACATATCCACTTTCATCAATAAATTTTTTAAACTGTGCATTAGTTACTTCATGGATATCCATTAAGAAAGAGTTAACTTTCACCTTATGAACTGGATACTCTCTACTTAAAGCTCCGTTCTGATTACTGGCTCCCATGAAGAATATTCCCTCTTCAATAAATACCATTGAATCTAAATAAAAATGATTAATTGATTCTAAATCTGCAGTATCATGTAAATTTTTTTTACTGTTATTTTGGTTAAGGATAAGATTTGTTCTATTGGTAATATTTTCACAGCATTTTTTAACTGTGTTTTCTTCAATTTCAAGAATCTCCAACTCTTTAATTGTATTATCTTTTCCATTACAAGAAAATATAGATAGAAAAAGTAAAATCATAGATTTTTCAAAAATATTTATCATTTGTTAATTAATTTTCTTCATATTTGGTGTTAATTGTACACTATGAGACAAATTTATCATCTAAAATTACAAATTGTCTCGACAATAATTATTTTATTATCTTTTTCTACTCATTTTTCTCAAAACCATCAAGTTTTAAATGATGTTTTTTCAAGTAATCAAGCAAAAATAAAAGACCCCTTAGATCAACTTAGTTTTTCTGGAAATTATAGATTTTTAGGATTTGTTAGAAATCAACAAGAAGTTTTCCCTAATAATAGTGGAAAAACCACAGCAATTATATCAGGAGATTTTTTTCGTGAACCAATGTTTCTCTTGAAAGTTAAGGGTAAAACAAAAGACAATGTATCTTTTGGTGCAGACTTAATGATTAATAGTTTGTATAAAGGTCCGTCTGAGGAGTTTACAAGGACAGTTACTCTAGACCTAGGGTTGAATATTAGGACTTCAATCAATACAGGTTTTGGTGTTTTTAATTTTTCATCTGGTGGTGTTTCTTGGTATCGACAAAGCCGATTAACTGTATGGGGTAATAGATCTTTTAATAGAATTTCAATTTACGATCGTAGACCCCAAAATGCATTAACCAATATCCCCAATGATAGGTATAATGATTTTTATAAAAACGGTTTGATTGACCAAGGAATCAGATATGGAAGTAGGGCATTTCAAGGATTGTTTTTACAAGGTAATAAGCTTCCTCTTAATTTTTCATTTAAAGGTGTTATTGGTAAGAGTGCATTTAACCGATCTTTTTTAGAAGCTTCTGATAACTTTACAACTTGTTTGCAAATAAATAATCAACTCAATAAAAACCTTAAACTTTCTTATAATTTTCTATACTCGTCTCAGGATTTAGATTCAATTAATAACGACAAAAGAAAATACAATATTCACACATTTGAGCTTTTCCAAAAATGGAAAAAAATTAATATTCATTTAGAATCAGGATTTGGTAACTATAGGATTGTTGATGAAGAATTAGGTTTTGGTGAAGCTATTATTTTGGATGTTAAAACTGATAAATCTTCAAAAATTCCATTAGATTTTCAATTTTATAGAATTTCACCTCAATTTGTTAATGTAACTGGAAACTTTTTAAATACCTCAGTTCTTGAGATTTTTCCAAATATCCCAGGAGTGGGTACAACCATCAGAACTCCTTTTAAAAGTCCTATGGTTGGATTGGGTTTTCCAGTCAATAACCGTCAAGGGTTTTCAATTAATTCTGATATTGATTTTGGCAAACTAAAACTAAATGCAGGAATCGGTTTTTTCTCTGAAATTGACACTTCCTATGCAGGAATATCCTATAGACATAATGTAAATAGTCAGACTTTATCAAGAATTTATTTATTTGCTCAAGATTGGGGACCTTATAATTTTCTAAATTCTACCTATAGAGGAGTTTTTGAAGAAGTTTCAATAAGTGATACCAATATAAACGGGCTGGCAAATTTTAAAAAGTTCTACAATACCATAGAGTTTCAGGCAAAATATTCCAATTTATTTTCTGGACGTAAATTTTATTTATTTTATTTAACAAGATTCAATTCATGTCAAAGGAAATTATACTCTCTTCCTCAGTTTAATGATAAAGCACTTATTAGTCAGTTATCCAATGAGATTGATTTTAGCTATGAAATGAATGAAAATGCAGTTTTGGTATTATCTTATGGTATTGAAAGGGTCTTAGGCAATAGATTCACTGATTTGGGGGATAATATTGAACCAAGTTCTACAAATTTGCTTTCCGAGTTTTTAGGAATTGATAAATTTAACAAAGTGAACACAGCAAGGAATCAAAGAAATAGACTTATAGGTATAGGATTTGACTATAAAATTGGAGAAAATGCAATGTTGTTTTTTCGTCACAACAGATACAGGTATTTTGATCCTAATTTTGTTGAAAATCATCTTCAGGGAACAGAAAATATGTTGGAATTAAAAATTACTTTTTAAAAATGAATAAAGTCTTAAATACTATACTATTAACACTGGTGATATTTTCATTTCAATCATTTTTAAATGCTCAAACAAGTAATGAAACAGTTTGGTTTAATGGTTTAGCAAGGTCTTATTTTTCTAGAGATGTTCTTGGAAATACATCTGATACTTTATACCCTCGAAATTCTTCAAATGGTTACAATTTAGTAGATTTGAATATTCATGCAAATCCAATTAAGACTATTGAAATATTTGCTCAACTCAGGGTAAGAAATCAGTTCGGTAGTTTCTTCGGATCAGGAACTAATATTGATGTAAGGCAACTAAGAGCTAGTGGAATAATTAAAAACAAATTTAATTTTAGTATAGGAGATATATTTCTAAAACAAAACCGTTTTACCCTATATAATTACAATGAAGAGTTGTCAAGTTTTGAAAATGATATGTTTAAGCCATATCGAGATATTATCCATTATGAGAATTTTTACACAGATAATCGCTGGAGATTACAAGGTTTACAAACAGATTTTTCTTTACAGTTTGATCGCTTTATTAGAACACTAGAATTTGATTTTTTTATAACAAGACCCAGAGGATCATCTCAATTAGGTTCTAATACTTATTCTCCAGATTTATTACTTTCTGGTGGATCTATTGTTTCCAAAATAACAAAAAAACTGTCATTTGAAGTCAATTATATTAATCTTTTTGAGATCCCTAGCAGTGGAAATATGAACATTTCAATTAATAATCCTGTTTATCATTCTGGCTTAAATTATAAATACATTAAAAACAATTTTAAGATAAGTCACAAATTGCAAACAGGGTTTTCAGAAAGAAACTGGTTGTTCTCAGAATTAGATAATGGTTCAGATTCTACTTCATTTAGCACTAGAGGAATGTTTTTTGAATTTGAAAATGAATTTTTAGTTAAAGATTCTTCTTTTAGGTTTGTTTTAGGAGCTCGCTACGTTGATCCTAATTTTAGAAGCGCTGGTTCTCAAACAAGAAGAATTGACTTCAACACTGAAATACAAAATACGGTTTACCCACTACACACCAACGATTACATTCCTAGACCTTCATCAGCATTTGATTTACTTTCTGATGAAAATCGTTTTAATCAAGATCTTTCTGGGACTCTGATGAGTTTTAATCCTATTTATTCAAACATCTTACCATATGGAGATGGCACTCCTAACAGGATGGGATTCTATCTTTCATCAACTATAAATAAAAATCAAATTTTATTTTCAAATATTAAAACAGCATACTTTAATGAAGTTATTGGACAAGGGACTACTGAGAAAAGAAATTTTTTATTGTTGGCTGGTGATCTGAAAATTAATATAAATGAGATATTTAAAAAACCAAAAGAATTTAGCTTGTCCTTCTCTTACTGGAACGAATTAACCACAAGAGATGGAGATGTTTTTGAAGAGCTAAATCTAAATTCTAGTCATATTAATGGTTTTATAAACCTTGAATTTTCTAAAAAATTTTATTTCCAGTTAGGATTTAAACAAATCAATGCATCTGGAAAAGAATTTATTACTCAAAGAAATGAATATGGAGTTATTCAAAACTTTTCATTAGTCAATTATGATCAAAGTGATTTCATTTATTTTGCTGGGATTAATTATAAAATTAAAAAGAATATTTACGCCAATATTCAATATAATTGGTGGGGAGAGGATTTGAATAATCCAAATAATCCAACTTTTTATGATTTCAATTATAGACGATTATTATTTATTTTTTCAGTTAAATTATGAGAACTATTAAACATATTATCCTATTTATTATTTTTCTAATTTTTTTCAACGGATGTACTAAGGAAGATGTAGAAGGACCTTTAATAACAGATTTGTATGGAACTTTTTCAATCATAGATGATTTTTTATTAGTTAATAAAACACCAGATTTTTCATCAGGAGATATTGTGAAATTTAACTGTAGTTTTAATAAAACTACTGATTGGAAAATCACTATAACTGGTTTACAGTCCAGTAGTATAAAGGAAATTTCAGGTTTTTCTAATCTTATAGATTCTAATATTGTAAGATGGAATGGAAACACCTCTCAACTTCCATTTTTTGAAAAAGAAAATTGTATAGTTGAACTATCTTTTTTAAACGAATCTGACACCTTAAGAGATACCATTAACATTATTGGGCCTAATACCTATGAAGATGGAATTTTAGTTGCTGATTTTGAAAACGGTCTTCCTCCAGAAGCTTTAGTGTCATGGACTCAAAACATTGGCTTAAGGACTTTTGATATTGCAAATGATGATCCTCTCTTAGGAAATACATATTTTAAAATGGGAGGAAAAGTAAATTGGGACTGGCCAATTGGAAAATTGGATTTAAAATTGAATTTATCTTCTATTACAGTTCCANCTGAAGAGTTNTATATTAANATTGGAATACTNTCNGANTCTATAGATATTCATACTGGACAATTTATNAATATTAT
This sequence comes from Crocinitomicaceae bacterium, assembly GCA_002713405.1. GTDB lineage: Bacteria > Bacteroidota > Bacteroidia > Flavobacteriales_D > Parvicellaceae > MED-G20. The sequence continues at coordinate 55,804 of PAST01000011.1, forward strand.
NATTTCAGANTCTANTTTGCCATTTAATGANGATTTAACNCCAAATCAAGCAGGNCANCANNTGGCTGATATTTTTGATNCNNGNGATGAAGTTTATAAAATGAANATTCCTGTCGACTGGCANGGATGGCGAATATTGTCTTTTCCNTATTCAGATTTTGAAGANTTGTCNCCAGGNGCAANNGGNGTGATNTTTAACAAAAATCCAAATAATATAAGTGGNATTAGAATTGCCTGTCAAGCATGTCCATCAGCNGGNGCNAATGTTAATTGTCCAGAAAATTTAGACAAAATAGTTAGAACTGATATNGATCACATAATATTTACAGAAAATTCTGCTCTTTTAGGAAATTAAATGAATTTTATTAGAATCTNATATATNTCATTACTGTTTATTTTAATTTCATGTGNTTCNTTTAAAACAGTCAACCTTTATGAATCNGTAATTGATCANCCTGACCCATACGAGTCATTTTCTTATAAAGATATTTTTATAGANTCTTATANATCTAAAGTTTGGGGNGTTAAGTCAAATAATTGTANGCAAATCTNNTNTGATTCTATTAATAATTNTAATGGNAAAGATCATTTNCATCTTATTTGGAATCAAAATAANGAATGTAAGTATATGGGTTTTGGTTTTGCNTGGGCTAATTTTAAAGGNAAGAATTTANCTCCAATAATAAATAATTCTGCAATTCAATTAATGATTAGAGTAGATNCNGGTTCNTTTTCTAAAATTCCAATGTTTTTTTCATTAGTAGATTACAATGAAAAACAATGNTATTCAAGAATGAATATATTGGGAATTGANGGNGGNGTNATTGATCAAAAATGGANNAAGGTGATTNTNCCNTTGTCNACATTTAAATATCAAAAAAAAGGAGTAAATATTTCAAATATTAAAGAGTTAAGAATTCAACTTGAAAGAAAAGGAAATGTACACATTGATGATTTAAAAGTGNTTTCTCACCATCATCCATTTAAAACTCAAAAAAGTAATTTCAANAAAACTTTTGAAAATTTCCCTGTAGNTCTTGGGAACNTAAAGAAATATTGGTGGGGAGTTAATGAAAACTATTCGGATAATTTNAAGTTTATTACNANCACATCATTTNTTTCTNATGANAGNNAAGAAAAAANTGATTCACTAATAATTTTNCCTGAGTTTGAAGTATCNCTTTCATTAGATGTAAATTATGATAAAAANTNAGAGGATAACAAATGGAATAATTTTGGCTTTCCATTTAATAAATGGGAGTATGCTGATTTATCTAATATATATTCTACTTCGGCTATNCATTTTAAGATTAAAAGCNCAANGGTTCCCAAAATACAACTTGTAATTGTTGCTTATTCTGGAAAANTAAGACGATTAACAAAAAATATTCAATCTGANAATATTNTAANATCTTCNNANAATCAATATTTAATCAGTATCCCAATAAAATCTTTTAAAAATTATGATCAAATGAATTGGGAAAGTTTAAAAGAGTTAAGATTTAAGGTTTTAGAATCTTCAAAATTTGAAATCGGTGATTTTAAGATTGTTGAATTTAGAGGAAATCCAAAAAANCCAAATAAATGGAGAGGAATATGAGAATACTATTTNTTTNTTTTTTTTTATTTTTTNCNGTAATTNATTCTAATCAATATTATAGTCAGGTAAATAGTGTTCGAATTGAAAAAAATCAAAATGGTTTTGAGNTATATAAAAATAATGAGCCATATTATATAAAAGGAGCAGGAGCAAAATCTAACTTTAATGAAGTTAAAAATGCTGGCGCAAATTCCATTAGGGTTTGGAGTACTAATAANAAGAGCTATTTAGATTCAGCCNATAAATANGGTCTTACTGTTANCTTNGGTTTNTGGNTTGCTCAAGAAAGAAATGGTTTNAACTATGATGATGAGTACGCTGTNGCAGGNCAAATAGCNTTGCTAAAAAAAGATATTTTAAAATTAAAAGANCATCCNGCATTANTAATGTGGGGTATAGGAAATGAAGTTGATTTACAATATTCCAACTTTAAAGTATGGGAAACTATNGAAGAAATTGCAAAATTTATTAAAAAAGTAGATCCCAATCATCCTACAGTAACTGTTATAGCTGGANTGGANCCATCAAAAGTTTTTATGATTAANAAGTATTGTCCAAGNATTGACATATTGGGNATAAATGTNTANGGAGCTATNGAAAACGCNCCAATTAANATAAGAAAATATGGCTGGNAAAAACCTTACATTNTAACNGANTGGGGGGTTAACGGACCATTTGAAGCAAAAGTTAATTCTTGGGGAGCNAAAATTGANCCAACCAACGGATTTAAAGCCAACCAACGTCTAAGAAGATATCAAANTATNATTCAAAAAGATAAAGATTTGTGCTTGGGTTCTTATTGCTTTTTGTGGGGACAAAAACAAGAGTCTACNTCTACATGGCACGGAATGTATNTAAGTAANGGACATCCAACNGAAGCGGTTGATGTTATGCAATATTGTTGGAAGGGGGAATGGCCAGCAAAAAGAGCACCAAGTTTAATGCAAATTAAACTTAACGGAGATAATTGGAAAAAAAATCATGNTTTTATAAAAAATGAAGAAGTAATTCTTGATTTTATTTATGAAAGAAATAANAACGACAGCTTATATTTTGACTTTCAATTATATCCAGAAACTTTTTCTANAAAAGGGGGAGGNGATTTTCAAAAATCACCAGATAAATTAAAATTTGAAATAGTAAAGCAATCAGAAAATAGCTTGTCTTTTAAAGTGCCAAATAAAAAAGGTTTTTATAGAATTTTTGTTTTTGTAAGAAATGAAATTAATCAAACTAGTGTAGCAAACATCCCATTTAAAGTAGAACAATTATAAATTTAATTAACAAAATGTCTAATAATTATATTATAAAAGCTGTCTTTTTATTTCTATGTAATATTTCTTTTTTGATTTTTAGCTCTCAGTTAAACTCATTCTATGAGGATTGGGAACCTAAGGTATTTAATTTTCCAGAAAATACTTTATTACAAAACGAACCATCTAGCAGTCCAAATGTTACGATTAATTTTAATATTTCAAATATCTTGGGTGACGTTCTTCCCTCACATTTTGGAACCAATTTGACTCATTTTCTAGGTGAATCAGTTTTAAATCAAGTAGATTTTATGAACAATATAAAAGGATTAAATAGATTCACATTTAGATATCCTGGAGGAAATGGTTCCAACCAATTTTTTTGGGATGGTAATATTCCTTCTTCTATATTAAACGATTCTCAAATTACTGTTAATGATCTAATTGATGGCTCTGGTTGGAGAATTAGTCCAGACGATTTTNTTCAAATTTTAGATTCAGTAAATGGTAAAGGTATTATTGCTGTTAATGCTTCCTATGCTAGATATGGAACCTCTGNAAATCCAATTCAGACTGCAGCTTCTTATGCAGCAAGTTTTGTAAGACATATGAATCAANCTNTAGGNGCAAATATNAAATATTGGGAAGTTGGTAATGAAAANTATGGTCCTTGGCAAGCAGGTTATNTTGTAGATGGAGATACNATAAANGGTNCTAANTATGGAGANATATTTAATGTTTTTGNAGATTCNATGAAAGCTGCTGATCCNNNNATAAAAATTGGNGCNGTNNTNTTNCCTCATGATGGGGTTTATAACNACTGGTCAAANGATGTACTTCAAAANGTTCAAAANACTGCTGATTTCTTAATNATACANGATTATTTTAGGAGAAAACCGAATCCAAATAACGTNACTTATCAAGAAATGTTNAATTCTATTTCTGAAGTNCAACAAAATGTAANTAATGTNAANAATATGNTTACTAATTATACTAGTAAACCTTCAGGATACTTTCCTATTGCAATGACTGANTTTAATTCAAAAACNGGGGAAAGAGAAATTTCTATGGCNAATGCAATATTTATTTCTCAAGNTCTNTGTGAGCAAATCAAAAATAATATTGGTATGTCATTGCTTTGGAGNTTTCAAAATGGANTAGACTCTCACGGNGGTGATCACGGAATGACAGCTAGAAACAGTACTATTGTTCAAAATAATACACCTCGNCCAGTTTATTATGTATATTATTATATAAGTAAGTTTTTNGGGGACAAGTTAGTATTTTCNTACTCTAACGANCCNGACATTAATTGCTATGTTTCAACTTTTTCAAGTGGAGAAATTGGAATNGTTGTAATNAATACNTCNCANGTTAATAAAACAATAGAATTTAGTTCTACATCTAGTTTTACTAAAGATAATTTTTATTGGTATNAAATNAATGCNCTAGANGAAACNGATAAAAAAATATANGTAAATGANCTTACTACTGCTAATCAAGAAGGNGGACCTGATTTTAATAATGTNCCTGCATTCTATAGGCCTGTAAATGGNAATTATAAATTTATTATCAAGCCTTATTCAGTGAATTTTATTGCNAATTCTAACNANCTTACATCCATANATAATACTAGAAATTTAGAAATTGANGTTTATCCAAATCCTTTNAATGAATTTATAAATATTAATCANCAGTATGATNATTTAAAACTATTTGATATNAGTGGAAATCTTGTTTTAAAGTCTACAGNTAAAAATTTAGATACTAAGTTTTTGAAGGAAGGTATNTATATTTTNAAATTATATNNGTCTAANTNCTCGTCNNAGGNTAAAGTAATAAAAATCAAAAAATAATGAAGTTTAAATATTTTCTTAGTTCAGTTTTATGTTTATTTCTANTAATAGCTTGCAATAATAAATCAGAGNCTATATACCTAGANANTAATTATTCTGATNAAGAACGAGTAGAAGATTTATTGACAAGAATGACTCTTGAAGAGAAAGTTGCTCAAATGTGTCAATATGTTGGATTAAATTATTTAAGCTCAGAAAATGAATCTTCNTTAACTGAAGAGATTTTAAATAGCGATTCNAAAGCATCNTATAAAGGTTTTTTAAAAAAAGACATTGCTCAAATGNTAGTAGATGGGAAAATAGGTTCTTTTTTACACGTNTTGGAGCCCCAAGAATCTAATATACTACAAGCTCTAGCATTAAAATCTAGACTCAAAATACCTTTAATAATTGGTATTGANGCTATTCACGGAAATGGTATGGTAAAAGGAACTACCGTATATCCATCTCCAATAACAATTTCCTCATCGTTTACTGATACTTTGGCTTATCAAGTTGGTATACAGACGGCAAAAGAAATTAGGGCGGCTGGTTCACANTGGGCATTTACTCCAAATATTGATGTTTTAAGAGATCCAAGNTGGGGAAGAGTTGGTGAAACCTTTGGNGANGATCCTCTNTTAGTTTCCAATATGGGTTCNAGTATGATNAAGGGTCTTCAGGAAACTAATAAAGTTATTGCTTGTGCAAAGCATTTCATAGCTGGTTCNGAGCCTGTAAATGGTTTAAATGCATCCCCAATGGATATTTCAGANCGNAATATGAGAGAGATTTATCTNAAACCATTTAAAAANGCTGTANAATCTGGAGTNTANTCNGTTATGGCTGCACANAATGAATTAAACGGTATTCCTTGTCACATGAATAAATATTTAATGACAGATATTTTAAGANAAGAACTTCAATTTAAAGGTTTTATAGTAAGTGATTGGATGGATATTGAACGAATTCATACCCTTCATAAAATAGCTNAAAANANCAAAGATGCTTCATTNCTCTCTGTTGATGCNGGTATGGATATGCACATGCATGGACCTTATTTTNTAGAACATGTNGTAGANCTAGTTAAGGAAAATAAAATTTCTGAAAAAAGAATTGACGAGTCTGNAANAAAAATATTNTTGGCNAANNTTAAATTAGGANTATTTGANAATCCTTTTATTNATTTAGAGGAAGTGNATAATAAAATATTCACCAAAGAACATAAAAATACTTCTCTTGAAATTGCTCGTAAGTCAATAGTTTTATTAAAAAATAGTAATCGAANTTTGCCNATTAATTTTGAGNAAAAAANCAGAATATTAGTTACTGGTCCAAATGCTAATAACCATTCAATTCTNGGCGATTGGACNAAACCACANCCNGAANAAAATGTAGTTACNATTTTTGAAGGAATTGAAAAAATTGGTTCNNANAAGGGNTTTGAAGTAGATTTCTTTGATTCCAATAGCGATATTTTAAATATTTCTGAAAATGACATTTTATCAACTGTTGANATTGCTAAAGATTACGATTATNTATTTGTAGTGGTAGGAGATAATTCTTTGAGACATTTAAATAAGAAAAAAACTGCAGGNGAGAACATGGCNCGTNCCAANATTAANTTAGCNGGAAATCAACTTAAATTGNTNAAAAGTTTAGAGAAATTAACNAATAAATTGGTTGTAGTTTATGTNAANGGTAAACCAATTGCCGAACCATGGATTGAAGATAATATTGATGCAATTATNGAAGCGTGGGAACCTGGTAGTTTTGGNGGTCAAGCAGTTGGNGAAATAATTTTTGGGGATGTTAATCCAAGTGGAAAACTTCCTNTTACNTTTCCAAGAAGCGTTGGTCAATTACAAATGGTGTANAATCACAAACCCTCCCAATATTTNCATAAGTATGCTCAAGAAAAAATNACTCCTTTGTATNCTTTCGGTNATGGATTAAGCTACTCAGAATTTGTNTATTCTAACCTNGTGGTTAAGAAANCAANTATTAAAGACTCGATAATTAATATTTCATTTTCTCTTACCAATGAAAGTGAATTTGAGGGAGAGGAAGTAGTTCANTTGTATTTNAGAGANTNTTACAGCTCNGTTACNAGGCCTGTTAAAGAACTCTTAGATTANAAGAGAATATCTATGAAACCAAANGAATCAAAACAAATTTATTTTAATATACCAATAAAGAAATTAGCTTTTTACGATATANANATGAAATATTGCGTGGAAAAAGGAAATTTTGAATTTATGGTTGGCGGGTCTTCTAAAGACAATGATTTAATGAAAGCTTCTTTAGAATTATTGGATAGATACGAATTTTAAAGTTTATTCATATATTTTAATTATTGATCCATAACCAGGTTTAAAAACTATTATCTCAAAACTATTCTCTGGGCTAATTATTTCATCACTTGAGTATATTTTCCAATTTTCAGTTTTATTATTTCTCCAACCAACTGAGGAGTTGCTATTGTTAGAGATTATATTAATTCCATTGTCTTTCTGAATTATTGAAGGTTCTTTTAACTTAGGTTTTTCTCCATTTGGCCACATCTCTTTAATAAGTTCATCCTCTGTTAAATTCCCATAATCTGATTCATCTATCCAATTATCTAGTTTTTTCTTTAAATCATTAAAAACACTATCGTAATCTTTATTCGTATAAAGGTTGTTAAGCTCATAAGGGTCATTTACAATATCATAAAGTTCATGACTAAATGCTTTTATGAGTATAGTACGACTCGAAAGACTTTTTGTTCAGTGCATCTTTCCATGTGATTTTTAACTTA
>PAST01000012.1 GCA_002713405.1 Crocinitomicaceae bacterium
TTTAACAGAAATAATCTCTCCCTTTTTATTTTTCACATCTAGCTGTACTCCCTTTTTAGTAGAATTCACTTTTTGAACAGCATGGTTAAATAAAAACTTAAATCCTTCTTTTTTTAAAATTTTCATAAGTTCTTTTCCTAGAGTTTTGTCCATAGTTGGTAGTAACCCTTCTTGGAATTCAACAACTGTTACTTGAGAACCTAATCTTCCATAAACAGAACCTAGTTCAAGTCCAATAACTCCTCCTCCAATTACAATAAGATGTTTTGGAACTTCTTTTAAAGAAAGAGCTTCTGTAGAGGTGATAATTCTTTTTTTATCAGGCTCCATTCCTGGGAAAAAGTTTGGTTTTGAACCAGTTGCAATTATTATATTTTCTCCAAATATTTTTTCTTTTTTTTCTCCATTTATAGAAATGGTATTTTTATCCAAAAAAGAACCTATTCCATGGTAAACTTTAATTTTATTTTTATCCATTAAATATTGAACCCCATCACAAGTTTGACTTATTACTTCCTCTTTTCTTGTCATCATTTTAGGAAGATTTACTTTAGGAGTATTAATGTCAATCCCATGCTTTTCAAAATCTTGAAGTGCAGTTTTAAAATGCTCACTAGAATCTAAAAGAGCCTTTGAAGGGATACAGCCAACATTTAAACAAGTTCCTCCAAGAGTGTTGTATTTTTCAACTAGAGCAGTTTTTAACCCTAGTTGAGCACACCTTATTGCAGAGACATATCCTCCAGGACCTGAACCTATAACAACAACATCGTATTTTTCCATCATAAATTATTTGAATACTAATTTAAACATAATGGTTAAAATCAACCGTTTGTTTTACCAAGATTAATTTGAAATCCACATTTTTTAAAATAATAGTAATAAATAATGACAAGTTCAATTATAATAGGCTTTACAAAAGAGTTAAATTCTTGGGTTAAAGTAAACCAAAATAAAATAGTTGTAAATATCAAAATCAACGATAATATTAAATACCAATAAGAAAAATTATTCCAGGTTCCTTTAATTAAGCAGTAAATTAAAATAAAGTGAAAAGGAGATGCCCAAAGTAAATTAAAATTCATTTTGGTTGCATTGTGGTCAGTTCCTATCCACATGAACACTAAAACAACACCTAATAATCCGATTATAAATAAGTTAAAAGAGCTCCAAAACCCAAGTGCTTTATCTAATTTAAAAACAATTAATAATAGAGTTATTGCCAGTAAAACCCAACTATATACTCCAATGTTGCTAAGTTTATTTTTATTTTCAAAAGACTCAACAAGAGTATTTTTTGATTTAATCAGGTGTTTATTAGCTCCATTGTTTTGAACCAAGCTTTGGTCAAAGATCTGTTCAACATTAAGTGGAAGAAACATAAGATTTTCATTACTTACAAGAACATCTATTTTTTTTCCTAATACAAGGTCTATTCCCAACTTTAACCAAGGAAAAGATTCCAAATATTGATGAATAGTTTCTCTAAAAGTGAATTTATTGGATTTGGGAGATTGGTAAAAATTTATATTTTCTTTAAATACTTTTTTTATAATATCTCTTATCCTTGAAGAGCAGTTATCATAAAAAAATTCATACTTATATTTTCTATTTTCAGGCTTGTAATTCTCTTCAAGAAGTTGAATTATTTTATATTTCTCTTGATTACTTAAGTTTAAAACTTGCTCTCTGACTCCTCTTTTAGATTGGCTATACTCTACCATGAAATTAGACATTAATTGAATTCCCATATAATATTTCAATCGACCTTTTGCAAAATCATATCCAAATTGAAATTGACTCTCTGAAAATTCAAATAAGCCCCAATTCAAAACTAAGTCGTAACTATTTATAGGATTCTTTATTCTTAATGCACTATGCCCAAAAAGGGAATATATTTGAGCGCCTGGATCACAAGTGAGAACACTAATTTCCGTACTTTCAATATTATCAGAAAGATTTAAACTATTTGAAAATACCCAAAAGGGTAAAAATATTAATAGAAAAGTTATTTTAAATATTAAAAATTTCTTTTGCATTTTTTGAAGTTATATTTCCAATTTCTTCACTGCTAATTTCGTAAATATCAGAAAGTTTATTTGCAATAATAGGAATGTAACTACTTTTATTTCTAGTCCCTCGAAATGGAGTAGGAGTTAAATATGGAGAATCTGTTTCCAAAACAATATTTTTAATATCAATATTCTTAACCACTTTGTCAAGACCACTGTTTTTAAAAGTAACTACTCCACCGATTCCTAATTTGAACCCGCCATAATTTAATATTCGATCTGCATCTTTCAAAGAACTGGAAAAACAATGAAAAACACCTTTTAAGTCTTCATCATTCACTTGGTCTAAAACTTCAAATATTTCATTGTAAGAATCCCTAGCATGAATAACTATAGGAAGTTTAAATTCTTTGGCCCAATTTATTTGGGTAATAAAAGCTTTTCTTTGAATTTCTAAATTTGATTTATCCCAATATAAATCAATTCCAATTTCGCCTATAGCTATGGTATTTATAGATTTAATAATGGGTTTTAAATACTCCAAATCATCTTCATATGATTCTTTAATATAGCAAGGATGTAATCCAACCATTGGGTAGCAAATATTCTTATATACTTCGCATATTTTTATAACATCTGCTATTGAAATTTTATCAATATTTGGTAATATAAGTTTATTTACTCCACTATCTAGACATTCTGAAATAATTCCCTTTCGGTCTTCATCAAAGTCTTTGAGATAGATATGTGTATGGGTGTCTATGTACACAATATTTAGTATATATTAGTAATGTTAATTTCAGCACTTATTGACATAATTCAATAGAAAAGATTGAGTAAAGATAGTTATAAGACAAAATATTTCAAGGAATTAAATTCGTTAAGATTTATTGGATTTATTGGTATTTTTTTTGGACATGTTTTTTTTAGTAATAGTCCTGAAATAATTAATTCTAAAATTTATTCTACTTTATTTAATTATGGTAAAATTTTAGGATTTATTTCAATAGACTCATTTTTTGTTCTCTCAAGTTTTTTAATTACATGGAAGGCTTTAGAAGAAATTAAATTTACCAGTAAATTTCAGTTTAAAAACTTTTTAATTAGAAGGTCATTAAGAATTTGGCCATTATATTTTTTAATAGTTTTTATTGGATTCTTATTAGAATATTTAAAATCATATTACTTCCTTGAATCAGAAAAATTACCTTCTTTATGGAATTTTATTTTATTTATTTTAAATTATGATATCATTGAGAACGGTTACAATTTTTTATTTTTTATGGTATTTATGTGGTCTATTTCTGTGGAAGAACAATTTTACGTTTTTTGGGCAATTATAATGAAATGGTTTAATAAATATCTTTTTGGAATTTCTTTCTTAATAATAATTATATCTCTCATTTTTAGAGTTTATTTTATTAATGATTCGCTGTCTTTAAACTTCCACACTGCAAGTGCACTTGGAAATTTTGGAATTGGCGCTTTAACAGCAATTTTAGCATTTAAATACCCAAATTTTTTAAATAAACTTCAAAGCCTAACAAGAAATTCAATTTTATTTTTTTACTTAATTATTTTTACTTTTTTTATTTTGATGCCTGTTCTGCTAGAAAATGATTCTTTTATTGTAATTCAAAGAGTATTATTTTCCATTTTCTTTTCTTACATTATTTTAGAACAAACTTATTGTGATAAATCAATACTTAAGGTTTCTAGAGTTAAGTACTTTAATTTTTTTGGCAAGATATCATATGGGTTATATTGCTACCATGGAATCATGATAACAATAGTTTTACAAATGAATGGATTATTAAGGGAATCCTTATTAAATAACTTGGTTTTATACCCGATTTTCATTTTCATTTCAACACTTCTAGTTTCCTATTTCAGCTTTAGGTTTTATGAATCTAAATTTTTGAAATTTAAATCTAAGTTCTCTTTTTTATCATCTAATTAAATACATCTTTCCAAGACCATTATTAAAAGCTTTGTCTCCCTCAGAATATCTATGCTCAATCTCCAAATTATTGATTTCTGAAATCACCCTATATATATAAATTCCATTTGCAACTGGATCACCAAATTCATCTCTTCCGTCCCAGAAATATTTAGTCATATTTTTACCGATTTTTATATTTTCTATTTCATTGAGATGAATTTGCTTAATAAGTCGTCCATTAATATTCATTATTTGGATATCTAATTTATTAGGTATTTCAGCCCCAGTTAAGGTGAAAACAAAATGTGTTTTTGTTGAAAAAGGATTTGGATAATTATAGATATTGGTAATAGAAGAATTCTGAATTACTTCAAAGTTTATTTGGTATGGCTCATCCCCACTAGAATTCCCAGTTTTATCCTGACCTTGTACTCTTAATTTGTAGATTCCATCCTGGTTAAATATAGGGTCATACTCAATAATAAATTTATTTTCATCTTCGTTGATATGCCATTCTAAATTATTCATCGTACCATTGAAGAAGTTAATCCTATTCCAGACAGAGAGGCTAGGTTTCATTATTTCAATTTGAAAATTAGCTGTGTCCACATCTTCATTTAAAATTAAAAAAGGATTTTCATCATTTAGTTCAATTACGATATGCGGATTTGGACTTACTATATCATTATTTAAAATATGAACTCCATCAAAAGTAACGTCCAAGAGAGGATTAGTATTATCTTTTAAAACAGTAAATCTTGTTTGCACTAAATTATTGAAATAAAATTGCTCATCTTGATCCTTTTCTAGATTATTTATTTTTGGATTTGCTGTTACCCACATCAAATATTTATCATTTAGATATCTTGTAGGAATTGCAACTGTATCTATAATTGTTTTTCTTGATCTAAGAGAATCTTGTCTTTGATAAGGAATATTTTGTTGCCCGTTCTCGTTCTCTAGATGATAGTTTATTTTCAAACTATCCATATCAAATGGAGAAATGTTTTCAATTGCAACACTAAAATAAATAGAGTCCCCTTGCTGAACAATATTAGAATCTAAAAACCAACTTTTTTTAGGATTAATTGCCAAGTCTGGTAAGGGATCGTAGGTAACAAGCCAGTTTATTATTTGACTAGGAGTTAATAAAGAATCATCAGAAGTTTCCATTTCTAATTGAAGATAATGAAAAGAGCTGTCAATTGATTGTAAGTTGATAATAGAGTCTTTGCTCGTAAAACTAGTATCAATTATTAGAGTTTTGAGGCTAGAAGATAAAGAGTTAAAACCATAAACTTTTAATCTTGCTGAATCAGCAGATGGATTTTCTAGTGCTTTTTGTTCCCAATAAATATTTTTCCAATTATTGGATGGGCCAATAATACCTGATAACATTTTCCCATTTTCTAGTGAACTAGTGACTGTTGTACTAAACTCTAGTAGTTGTGATGAAACAAAACCTGGAGAAATTGTATCTGATCTTACTTCAATAGCTGTATTAGGATTACCTTTTTTACAAAAGAAAATGAAACCATCGTCTGGCTGGTTGGAGTTGGTAAATCCAGTAGCTCCTAGATTTTGGAAAGCAGAAAATAAATTGGTTGGCCAGTTGGCATATAATGGACTATTGTAAAGCAAAGTTCCCCCGTAATTATTAGGAATATAACTATACACTAAAATATAATAACCATCAGGAATTTTATTGCTTAACATACTTGCCAATGAATCTAATTGTGAAGGACTATCATTTTTAAACATAAAATACCCATGTTCCCTTGGCCTACCAATTAATGATGTATTTCCGCATANAGAAGGATCTCCATTATATTGACCAAAACAATTATTAGGATTAAGAATACTTGGNGGNGAAGTAGAATTATCAATAAAAGGAGTTTTCCAATAATTTAATGAATTAGGATCNACTACTCCGACCAAAATTGCTGGGGAAGTATGGCCTCCGTAATCAGCAATNTCACCACTAACTTCCCAATAAGTTCCAGTCCACTCTGAGCCAAGGGCAACATGTTGAATATAATTTTTACATGTTATACTTTTAACTGTTGGAGAGAAATTATAAATATTATTTAAAGTATCTAGTACAATATTAAAATATTCATTTTCTTTAAATTGATCAATGTGGGATTGGCTCCAACCCCATTTTTTGGGAANGTATTGAAATGATCTTACTTTCCAATCAACNACAGAACTATCAGGCCTTGAGCGCCAGTAATAAACTATACTGTCTTCAAAGTATAATGAATCATTTAAAGCCGACATGCTATTAGTCCAATCCTCTGGTGTCGCTTCAATAACTCCTCCCCTAGAAACAATAGATTGATTTTTTAAAAATGGGGAATTAAATTTTCTAGTGGTATCTATTTCAAAATAATAAGTATTGGTAGCCTCCAAAGGATTAATTGTTGAAACTCTTAATGTGTCACTTAGATTACCTACAATACTTAAATCATATGGCCAAACTGGAATTATTGAATTTGAAGAAATATTCATTAAATATTGAATTCTATTATTTCCGTTTTCATCGAAAGCTTCTTGAATTGTGGAAATTGGTAAATCAATTGAAATCGTGAAAATATTCTGTCCAATACTAATTTCAGGCTTATTAATTACATTAAAAGTAATAGTGTCTACATTTAATATTCCAGGNATAAATTTNGAGTAAATAGTNTCAGTTCCATCNGGAAACTCTTGTTTTAGTTCAACAAAAATAGAATCTCTAAAAGCTCTTCCCANATTATATGCTTTGAACTTCAAATCAAAATTTGATTTAGAAAGGTCTATAAAACTTGGTTCAGTCCATACGTCCTGACTTGAGAGTACTAATTCAGGTAATTGATGGGAATTAACTTTTATAGCTGGATCGCCCTGAAATGACATACCATTATAATTACTTTCATGTTTAGGCCCCCATGTTATTAAAGATGTATTTAAATCTAGAGAATCTATAGTCATAACCATTTGTTGACCTATGGATTTATTGTAACCATATTTTCCAATCATTTTATATAATTTTCTTGTATAAAAATTAATATAAGGAGTGAAACCTTGCTTAACAGTAGAAATGAAGCCAATTGCACCACTATTTGTAGGGCGAATTATTTGTTCAGAAAAACTATTGGTATCTGGATTGTGAACGTCACCAGAATAACAACCTAAGCCGATTACAACTGGATATTTTCCTTGATTATTCCAGTTCTCTGGTTGATCAATATTTTGACTAAATCCATACCCAGCAGAAGAATGTCCAAAAAAAGTCATCAATGAAATACCTTCCTCCAAATAATTTTGNACGATTTGAAATTCTAATGGGTTTATANTAGAGGTGAAAGGATTTTTTCCAAACTTTTTAACTCTACCACCAAATAAGGTATCTTCAATTATATTTTTAAACTGTTCAAGATAATTGTTCATGTAGGCTTGCTCNGAGCTATCGCTTCCACCAGAAAAATGAGCTATATTTTTTTGCCATTTTTTGTTTTCAATGGTATAATTATTATTTCCTTGTTGGGATTCTAGCTCTAGTACTTTATTTAAATAGTTTAATACAGATGTATTGGTAGTAACACTTAGCCGACCTATCGGAAAGGAAATACCTCTTTTNTTACTTTCTAAACCAACAGCAAAATGATTGTCTGAACTTGGGTATCCCCATGATGGAACCAAGTTTAATCCGTAAGATATAGAGTCATTTCTTGACCCAGGTGTCGCTTCATTATTGAATCTTACAGATTTTCCTATTAAAAAAATATGTGAAGGCCAACTTGGCCAATTAAACATACTAAATTTTAAAAATCTTTTTATTGATAAAGGGTTTTTAAATATTCCTGCTGAAAATTGGTGGTATAGTTCTTCAACATCAACTACTAATGTATCTACTGTGGGGGCTCTATATTCAGCATAGTTTCTTGATGAAGAAAGGAGTTTTTTACTAGTAATTATTACAAATGCACTATCAATTTGTAAAGAATTAAAATCGTTAAAATAACCATGGTTATTTACACTGTAAATTTTATTTATGTAATTAACATTTGAATCTGTTGATAANTAGCAGATTATAGAATCACTTTGAGTAATTGGAATTACCGCTTCTAAAGTAGAATTATTGGAAGTTAAAGGTACTAATCTGTTTACATCATCTAAAATATAAAGTATTGGAGATCCTAATGCGTTTAGAGTATTGGAAATACTAAGTCTTTGTTTTTGATTAAATGAAAATGGTACTCCAAATTGTAATTTTTGGTAGGAAGAAAAATCTGTACTGTGAGGATAGGACAAACTAATTGAAGCTATATTTTGATAATCTGTTCCTTGTCCAATATCTGAAATCTCATGTTTAAAATCTGTCGTATTAGATAAGAGATTACTACTAAAACTATATTTTACATGAAGGGTTTGATAATTAAAATAAGACGAATCAAAAACTAAATTATTATTGATAAATAGTTTAGTNTTATGGTTATTTCCGTNAGAGTTAGTAGAGGATGAATTTGAAGAAAAAAGATTTATTTCTCCAAATGCATTTGGGCCACCTCCAACACTATGTAATGAACTTATTTGTTCAATATTTGAAGTATTTTTTTGTAAAGTAGCTCCAGCCCATCCTTCTGCTCTTTCATACTTTGGACTTGAAATACCATCTATTTGATAACCGACTTTATAATTGGTATTGAATTTTAAAACTTGTGTTTTCCAACAATAATTAATAGGGCTATATACATTGTAATTTGTATCGATTTCTAAAATAGTTCTCTTATTATTTGAACTATTATTCCATGAAAAATAATATCTAATTGTATCATTAAATAGACTGTAATAATTATCAGGCATGAAATGGGCAGAATCGTAGACTAAAGAATCTAGCCAGCCATCATTTTTTTCAGCATAGAATTCAATATATTCTAATGAGTCTAAAAATCCATTATTATTATTATCCTTAATGATTAGAGAAACCTCTTTTTCTTTTCCAAAAACTTGAAAGTTATTNTGAGGAATATTATTAATACTAACTCCTAAATTTATTAAATGATTGTTAATAGTTTTGAAATCTAGCCTGTGTAATCCTGTTTGAACAATTGGAAAATGGAAGTATTGCTGATTATAATTTATCCACTCGTTTCCAAAAGACTGGGAAAAATCACTTAAATGAAACAATAAGAAAAAAAATAAAAAGACGATTTTTTTCTTTATTATTTTCAATTTGTTTTTGGGTTTAAGTTGAATTTCAATGAGAAAATATTGCTGTANTCGGCAATGGAAATGTCTCCAATATCTGTTAAAGCATATTCAATTTCAACTCCTTTAATATTAATTCCAATTCCTAAATTTGGCTGGATGCTATAGTTCATTTTNCCAGTTAAATCTGGTGTTTTTTGAATATTGCCAATACCTCCCCTTATGAAAACTATATCTTTTATATTGAACTCTCCACCTATATGTGGGTCGATAGAAAAAGGGGTTCCAGATATTAATACATTTCTCTTTCCATCAGTTGTTATATCTATATTAAATTCTATTAATAAATGAATATTTTTTTCAAATTCATAATTTTTACTTAAACCAATAATTAATTTAGGNAGAGTTAGCTCTAGACCATTTTTCGGCAGTTCATTACCGGTAGAATTAAACGTGTTAATCATTTCATTAGATAATTGGTATTTCCAAACATTGAAGGTGGATGTTATATCTTTAGCAACTACAGCCACAGCCCAGTCATTTTTAATATATGTGGATGAAATGTCAATTCCAAAACCCCAAGCTGATGCAAAGTCTCCAGCAGTTCTATTAATTATTTTAGCAGAACCACCAACAGAAAGAAATTCGTTTATTTTTCTTCCATAACTACCTAAAAACGCCATATCTGCAGCACTAAAATAGGATATTCTATCATAGTTCACATTTCCTTGTGCATCAATAAGTTCGGACGTATTAGGGATATTGTCGACTCCAAATCTTAAAAAAGAAAATCCAAAACCACTTTTTTCATCAATTTTTTTTGAAATACTTCCAAAATCATACTTTGCAATACCAGCAAAATATTCTGCATGCATCAACCCTACTTGNATGTCATTATTAATTTTAGAGAGATTTGCTGGATTCCAGAATCCAGACATAGCGCTATTAGTACTGGTAACCACTGAGTTAGACATTGCTAATGATCTAGCACCAACTCCNATACTTAGAAATTCATTGCTGTATTTCGGAGAATTAATTTGTCCAGAAATTGAATAATTAAGANATAATAATAGAACTAGATAGTAGTTTTTCACGTTTGAATTTAAATATANTTAGCTAAGTAAAAACTAAATATTGGTTTTTTGTCTATGTAGAAACGAAGTTTACACTAATTTAGTTCATATAAATGAAAAAAAATATTCCCAATATAATTACTTTATTCAACTTGCTATTAGGGTGGACATCAATTTATTTTGCATATTTAGGTGAAATAGATTGGGCTACAGGTGCAATATTATTGGCTTCACTTTTTGATTATTTTGATGGATTTGCTGCTAGAAAATTAAATGTTCAATCAGGAATAGGTGCTCAATTAGATTCTTTTGCAGATCTAATAACTTTTGGTATTGCTCCAGCTATAATTGTTTATTTTGTGAGCAACTTGTCTTTGTTGTTTGTTGAAAAAGATATGGAATTTTGGCTTTTTTTAATTCTTGGTCTTATTCCATTGCTTGGTGCAATTCGATTGGCTAGATTTAATACNGTTAAAAAAGAAAGTTCTTTTTTCATAGGTCTTCCAATTCCTGCTTTTGCATTAATTACTGTTAGTTTGACCTGGATTTATCTTGAGTATAGCAGNTNGATGTTAAATATTGCTTATTTCCAAGTTTTCTTTCCATTAACAATTCTTTTAATCAGCTTTCTAATGNTAAGTAAATGGAAGTTTTTGTCCTTGAAAATAAAGAGTTTAAATTTTAAGGCAAACAAGCTTATTTATATGTGGGTAATTTCATCTATAATTTGTCTTNTTCTATTAATAATATTTGGAAATACCTTTCTNATTCTCCCTATTGTTCTATTTTTGTATTTATTGTTTTCTTTAATTATTAATTTTGTATCATGAGATTTAAAGCAAGTATTGATATTATGCCACTTGAAGCGTTATTAGATCCGCAAGGTAAGGCAGTAAGCCAAAGTATGGACAATTTAAGCCTTACAGAAATCACTAATGTTAGAATTGGNAAACATATCACACTTTACGTGGAAAGTAAGGATGAGAATTCTGCAAAAAAAATTGTTGAGAATGCTTGTAAAAAACTTTTATGTAATCAAATAATGGAAAGCTTTACCTTCACTTTGAGTCCATCTTAATTATTGGTTAATAGCTAAATTAATTTTTTCAATTACCATTTCTGGATTAATTCTTGACATCGATTGTTCAGCTTTAACTTTATCATTTTTTTTAATTTTACCATAAATGCTAACTGGCCTTTCACCANATTCTTCACCACTTAATTGAACAATAAATTGCTTATTAAATAAAGGGCTAAACCCTAAAAAAGGATGAGTTGGCCCCCATATAGATACAACTTTAGTACTTGTTAGACTTGCCAAATGCATATTGGCACTATCCATAGAAATAAATACTTTGAAATCATTAATTAATTCCATTTGNTCATTAAGATTTAGATTTCTGTCTATTATTCTACAGTTTGAGTTTTTTGAAAAATAAGTTTTTGAATCTCTTAGCTCTTGATTTCCAAAAGCAAAAATCACAAATTCAAAGTTGTTAAAATGATTAATTATTTTTTGATAGTTTGATAAAGGCCATATTTTACTTTTATGTGCAGAAAAAGGAGCAATTCCAATGATGTCTTTTTTAGTAGCACCAGCTTCTAAAGACTTACTTAAATTAGAAAAATCAAGTTTGTCAAAATCCTTTTTAAGACAATCTAAATAGCGTTCACTTGATGTATTAAGCTTCTGCAATTCAATTTCCTTGTTGATGATTTTCTTTTTTAAACTCCTTTGCTTTTCAAAGATTCTGGTAACATCTGAATTTGCAGAAAGCAAAAAGCGAAGTATTTTTGAACGTATTACATCATGAAAGTCATAAATTCCGTTAAAATTTATATTTCCTGAAACTTCTTTAACTTTTTTAGCTATTCTAAATATATTTTTTTCTTTTGAATTAAAATCTATNCCAATAAACTTTAATCTTTCATCAAAATTAAATATTGACTTATTGTTTACGTTAGATACCATCCAGATTCTGACATCGGGATAAGTTTTAAGAAACAGTTGAATTATTGGCCTTACAAGAATTACNTCTCCAAGTGCCGAAAATCGTATAATTAATATATTTTTAGGAATTGTTTTTTTGATAGAGCTCAGGATTTAAAGTTGAGTCATTATACATTTTCATTTGCCTGTAGACTTTCATTTTTTTGATACCACTTTTATAATCTTGTAAAAGTTGGTCGAAAGATAGACTTAAATCAATTTTTTGTTTTTTTAGAATATTTAATTTTTCACTGCAATTTAAAAAGTGTTCTTGAGAAANATCTTTTCTCTCTGTTTGCTCATTCATGTGGAATATTTTCAGATTTAAAATAGAAAGTCTGTCCACTACCCATCCAGGGCTTTCCGTATTTATTTTGCTATCTGAATTTGATTTTTCTTTAAAAACATGGAAATAATAATCGTCAATTTTTTCTACAATATCTGTTCTATTTTGGTTTGAAGAATCAATTTTATGTTTTATAGCTAATCCTTTTTTTGGATCCAAATTAGGATTTCTAATTATGTCCTCTAAATGCCATTGAATGGTATCTATCCAGCATTTTTCAAAAAGTAAAAATTCCAATGTTTCTTTTTCAAAAGGGTTGGGACAAGATGAATCAACCTTATTATCAATATGNTAANTGTCAATTGCTTTTNTAAAAATATCGTTACAAGTTTTTGCTTTCATTTTAATTTAGGGAATAAAGCATTTTTAAGTTCTGTAGCATCTTCTGGTTTTAATTTTCCGGCCAGGACCAAGCTAAGTTGTTTTCTTCTTAGTGCAGAATCAAATCTTTGTTTGTCAATTTGTGTTTCGGGAATTAAGGTTGGAACGCTTATCGGATTTCTGTTTTGGTCAATCGCTACAAAATTATAAATGGCTTCGTTACATTTTCTTCGACTACCATCTGTGTTTTCTACAAAGACATCTATAAAGACTTCCATGGAAGAGTTAAATGCTCTACTTACTTTTGCATGTAACGATACAATTTCTCCTGCGAATATAGGGTTGTCAAATGAAACATTATTGATGGATGCAGTTACAACTACTCGACCACAGTGTTTGTGAGCTGATATACTTGCTATTTCATCCATCCACTCCAATAGTCTTCCTCCAAAAAGTGTATTTAATGGATTGGTNTCATTGGGTAAAACCATTTTTGTTTGAACCGCTAAGGATTCTGTTGCTTTTTTTTGAGAATTTTTCATTATTGCATATAATTTCTTTCGTATCTAGCTTTGTCTTCAGGGTTTGTAAGTGCTTCGGGACACTTTCCTTTACCAAGTTTTTTTAGCCATATAAATCTTACTTTAAATATTAAGGGTCTATACCTACTGTTAAAAATCCCATATGTAGATTTTCCTTGTTCCCATTTTTTTAACGTTAAAAAAGGGGACTCCATTGTTGGAATTATAAATAAAGTTTTTTTTACTTTAAATCCGTAGCCAACTTTTAAATGAAATGCCAAAGTTAATTTATCTGTATTATTAGGTGATGGGCTTCCTTTTTCAAATAACTTAAAATCCATATTAGATCCTATGCTTGTTTGAATAAATTTTCTGTCAGATAATTGCCAAATATTATTCAAATTAAAACTTCCTGTTAAAAACCTTTGCTTAAAGATGGACTTATTTTCATTNATTTGCTCACTTCCGGAAAGCTTTTTATAACCAATTCCATAGTCTAAATAATTAAAAATATTTCCTCCTTTTTTAAAAATCCGATAAGCCCCTGCTTCAATAATNTAAGCCAATCTTCCTTTGGCATTTATNTCACTATTAGAATTTGTTAGAATATTCGGTATTTCATGTGGTAACATATAAGTAAGTCCAGGACTTAAATAAAAATTTTGTAATTGATAAGTGCCGTTAAAGTCTACTAATGGAATATTCTTTCTCTGATACATTTTCATTTGACTGTTTCCAATCGCTGAAATAAACACGAATATAAGAAATAGGGAATTCCGCATAATTATTGAATCATAGATAATATTTGATTTTCAACTTCTTTAGAGTCCCAATTTTTTTCAATAGAAGGAGAGCTCATAACTTTTCGCATTATCTCTTCTTGAACTTTNCCTTGTTTGTAAGCATCAGAATATCTTATGTTGCTAAATGATACTTGGCTATATAATGGTATCCATTTGTTTGGATGGCGCTCATGAATTTTAGCTTCAATTTTTTTCTGAAGTAAGAATTTTTCATCTGCAACATGATCTCTCATTACGTAATAATTTTCTAGCGATAGGTCTTGAAGAGCGTCACCATCTGGNTTTCTAATTTCTTGATATTCTTTAAATGTTTTGTCCCAGTCTTTATGCTTTTTGAAAAGATCCCACATTACAAAACAATCTTCAAATCCAGCATTCATACCTTGTCCATAAAAAGGAACAGTTGAATGCGCAGAGTCTCCCATAAGTGCAAATTTTCCAANNGTCCAAGGAAAACACCTCGTTATAGACATAGAGGATAGTGGATTTTGATGCCAGTTCTCAATNAAATTTGGAATCATTTCATAAAAATCTGGAAATACTTCTTTGACAAAANCCTCAATTTTATCATCGCTATCTAATTGTTTAAACGCATACTTGTCATTTTCAAAAGGCATAAATAAAGTACAAGTAAAAGACCCGTCTTCGTTTGGTAAAGCAATCAGCATAAAACGTCCTCTAGGCCAGATATGTAAGGCGTTTTTTTCAATTTTATAATTCCCATTTTTATCTGCAGGCAAAAGCAATTCTTTGTAACCATCCTCAATATAAAATTGGCTAAAATTAAATCTATCTACCTTTTGCATAGAGTTGTATCTAACTGCAGAAAATGCACCGTCGGCAGCAAAAATAACATCTGCTTTGTCCTCAAATACTTCTTGAGTATTTAGGTTTTTTAAAGTGATATGGCCTTTTTCTAAATTAGCATCTATGCATTGGTGCTGATAATGAATCTTGGTATTTCCTTCACTTTCTGCAAGATTCATCATGATTGCATTAAGATGGCCTCTTGATACTGAATATATTGCTTCGTCTTTTTTCCCATATGCTTGGTAAGTCAAATCTCCTTCTACACTATGCATTATTCTTCCGCTCATGGGAATGGCAATTTTTTCAATTTCTTTTTCTACACCTGCTGCTTTTAAAGAATTCCATCCGCGTTCAGAAAGTGCTAGATTTATAGATTTTCCAGCGCTAATTTCCGCTTTTCTAATATCTGATCTTCTCTCGTAAATTACTACTTGATACCCCGCTTTTTGCATGTAAACAGCCCACAAGGACCCCACTAATCCTGCACCTACAATTATTATCTTTTTTTCCATCTTTTTCTATATTCAGATTTTTCAAATTTACTACTTTGGATTCTTTTATTTGCTGAAAAAACTTTATTTGAAATTCTCCAGACCACCAATCCAAAAACAACTGTCATTATTGCCAGAAAGGATATTTTTACTTCAGGGTTCATAATTACCTTAAATAATTATTTACTACTCTTCCAAACTCAAAAACATCTTGAAAACTATTATAAAAAGGAACAGGTGCAACTCTTATAACATTGGGCTCTCTCCAATCTACAACAATATGGTTTTTAGAAAGCTCTTCAAATAATTCTTTTCCGTTTCCGTGAGCAATAATAGAAAGTTGACAACCTCTTTCGTCGGAATTACTTGGTGTTATAATTTCTAAAAAAGATTCCTTTTTTTTATTGATTTGATTTATAATGAATTCTAGATAGTTGGTTAGTGAAATACTTTTATTTCTAAGTTTTTCCATTCCAACTTCGTAAAATAAATCTACAGATGCTTTGTGAGCTGCCATGGCCAAAACAGGAGCATTAGATAATTGCCAGCTCTCAGCAGTAGGAATTGGAGAGAATTTATCAGACATTTTAAACCTATCTTCTTTGTTATGGCCCCACCAACCAGCAAGCCTTAAAACATTTGGATTTGCAACATGTTTTTCATGGATGTACAATCCACTTACTCCACCAGGACCAGAGTTAAGATATTTATAAGAACACCATGCAGCAAAGTCAACATTCCATTCGTTAAGTTTTAAAGGAATATTTCCTACCCCATGTGCTAAATCAAACCCTACAAATGCACCAACTTTATGCCCTGCAGTGGTTATTGATTGCATATTAAAAACCTGACCAGAGTAGTAATTTACTCCTCCGATCATAACCAAAGCCAATTCCTGACCAATTTCATTTATTTTTGAAATAATGTCTTCTGTTCTAATAGTATGTTCACCGTATCTAGCCCCAACCTCTACAATACAATCTTNGGGATTTAGATTGTGTATTTTCGCCTGACTTTGTAAAGCATACTGATCACTTGGGAATGCTTTTTTTTCGCACAATATTTTAAATCTTTTTTTATTAGGTCTGTAAAAGGAAATTAACAAAAGGTGTAGATTTGTAGTTAAGCTGTGGGTTACTACCAATTCCTTATTTTTTGCTCCAACAATTGGAGATATTTTATCATTAAAAATTTCGTGATAATCTAGCCATGGGGTTTTAGCTTTTTCATGACCTTCCACTCCCCATTTTGACCAGTCGTCAAGTTCATTTTGGATATAGGTTTGAACATTTTTAGGCTGTAGCCCTAATGAATTTCCTGTGAAATACAAAGATTCCTTACCTGAAAAGTTGGGTATAAAAAAACGTTCTCTGTAAATACTTAATTTGTCATTTTCATCAAGTTTTCTTGCACAGTCTAAAGAAAATTCCCAATTAGTCACGATATTTGGCTCTTTAATTTAATATTTACAAATATAACTGAATTAAATCTTAAGGACCTAAAATGTTTAAACTCATAAATAATAGATCTAAAAAATTATTCGAACAAGCTCAGAAAGTTATACCTGGTGGAGTTAATTCTCCAGTAAGAGCATTTAAGTCTGTTGGAGGAACTCCAATTTTTATAAAAAATGCACTAGGAGCATATTTAATTGACGAAGATGGAAACAAATATATAGATTACATTTCTTCATGGGGGCCAATGATTTTAGGTCATGCTCATCCAGAAATAATCAAAGCAATTAATGAACAATCTAAAAAAGGGACATCCTATGGTATACCGACAGAGTTGGAAACAAAAATGGCTAATCTATTGGTTTCTTTAGCTCCCAATATTGATAAGGTTAGGTTTGTAAATTCCGGTACTGAAGCCTGCATGAGTGCTGTGAGATTAGCTAGAGGATTTACCAACAGAGATAAAATAATTAAATTTTCTGGATGTTATCATGGTCATGCAGATTCTTTCTTAATTCAGGCTGGAAGTGGTGCCTCTACTTTTGGTGTTCCTAATAGTCCTGGTATAACTAAATCAACAGCTTCCGATACTTTATTATCAAATTACAATGATTTAAATCAAGTTAAACAGCTATTTAAAAAATATCCGAAGCAAATTGCAGCTATTATTATAGAACCAATTGCTGGAAATATGGGTTGTGTTTTGCCTGAGAAAAATTTCATTAATCAACTTAGAGAATTGTGTACTCAAAATAGTTCATTATTAATTTTTGACGAAGTAATGACTGGATTCAGACTTTCTTTAGGCGGGGCTCAAGAAATTTTGGGAGTCAAGGCAGATCTTGTGACTTACGGTAAAGTTATAGGAGGAGGGTTACCTGTAGGTGCTTTTGGNGGGAGCAATGAAGTTATGAATTTTCTAGCACCAGATGGCCCTGTCTATCAAGCTGGTACTTTAAGCGGTAATCCTATTGCAATGTCTGCAGGATATGCGATGCTAAAACATTTAAAGTCAAACCCAACTATTTACAATTCATTAAATGAAAAAACAGCATATTTAAGAGCTGGATTGGAAAAAGTATTGTCAAAAAGTAATTTACCTTACCATATTAATAGTATAGGCTCCATGATATCGCTTCACTTTACAAATGATCCAGTAGTAAACTTTGAAACTGCAAAAGCGGGTGATAATTCTCATTTTAAGAATTATTTCCATGGAATGCTTTCCAGCGGAGTGTATCTTCCCCCAAGTCCTTATGAAAGCTATTTTTTAAACGACGCTATTTCATATCATGATCTAGACTATACTATAGGTTCATTTGAGAAAATAATTACAAAGATTTAACCAAGTAAAAAACTTAAGTTCTAAGAATTTTTTCTTTATTCAAAAAAAATGATTCAGAAAGTAATTAGTTGTGCCATNGAGAGAATTGAGCATGTAGAAGAAGCTATTCAGTATAGGAGCTTAGAAAGGTTGAAACAATTTCTTAATTAATTATTAAGAATCATATTTTTTGCTCTGTCATCTCTTACTTTATAAGAGTTGTAAAGCGCAGGGTAATAACCTTGTTCGATTAAAGTTCTTATTTCTTTTTCTTCAGATTTAGCTTTCTCAATGACAGTGTTTTCATCTACTCTGTTTTCATTATTTGTTTTTTGGCATTGAACAATATAAAGTCCTTTTTTACCTTCAATTATTGTAGATATTTCTTCAGGATTTAGACTAAAAATATTCGCTATAACTTTTGGTTCGGCTATTTCTTTAGTATCATTTCCAATATTTACATCACTATATTTAACAAATTTAGTTTGAACAATTTTTCCAGTAATTTCCGAAATTACGTCCATATTAATAGCACTATCTAAATTTTTAGAGAAATTCTCTATGTAGTATTTGGCCTTTAAACTATTTTTAATCAATGGGTCCATTAAGGAAACTATATTGTCATAAGAATTATCAAATGATAATATTTTTTCCTTTAAAACTGCTAAAACAAGTTGGTTATTGGAAATATATTCTGGTTCAAGCAAGTCTCCCACATCACTATTAAAAGCCCATTTAGAAATATTAAGATTTCTGTTTAAATCTGCTGGACCATATAGACCTGAAGTTCTACGATTAGGATAAATTAAAGGAATATATCCGGAAGATTTGACTTCATAACCTAGCTCATCTGCAGCAGTTTCAAAATCATTAGAATCCGCTTTGTAATAAAGAGCAAGGGCAGCTGAATCATAAAATTCATTTTGAGTGGCTTTACTAACTTGAATTGTTTCGTCAACAATAGCTATTTTCTTAAAAGTTCCAATTTTTCTTCCTAAAACCTGGATAACATGAAAACCATAATTTGTTCTTACAATACCCGATCTACCTATTTTTTTAGAAAAACTAAATTCTTCAAATTCTTTAGTCATTTGGCCTTTTGGGAACCAAGAATAAACACCTCCGTTAGCGACTGAACCTGGATCTTCAGAGTATTTAGTTACAAGTGAAGAAAATTTACTGCTATCTCTTCTTATNGCATATAAAATACTATCTGCTAATTTTTTATTTTTAGCATCGTCCAAATCTTCTTTTTTAGAACTAATCAAAATGTGCCTTACTTTAGCTTGCTCTTCTTCCCCCGTTTCATAAATTTTAACTAATTGAATTTTATCTCCTGTGACAAATGGGCCAATAATATCCCCTTTTAGGGAGTTGCTTATTTTTTGATCAATAAATGTGGAGAATTTTCCTCCTTTGTATGGCTGATTAGTATAATTTCCACTTGGCCTTAATCCGTAAGGAGACTGAACCATCATTGGTGTTTCTGCATAATTTGCTACAAACAAAGAGTCGTTTTTTGAAGATTTAAAATCTCCCATTAAAGATTCCATTCTTTCAGTGTAGTTTGCTACATCTGTTTTGGAGGGATTAAATTTTAAAATTGAATAGTCATAAGAAACTAAATTTTGTCTTTGTTCCCACATCTTTTCATTATAGTGTTCGTTGTAAAACAATCTTTTTTCTTTTTCATTTAAATCAATTAAAGAATCGTCAATTTCATTGTAGTCGATAAAAATATATTTAATATTTGAAGTTATTTTTTCTTCGTTTGATGTTCTTTTAGCTTCTTGAACAGTTCCTAAAATACCATATTTAACCATGGCACTGTATTTATTAATCTTTCTTTCCTTTTTTAAAGGATCTTCAATATTATTTTTAAGATCTCTTTTAGATTCTGGATTGTCAGGTAGATTAATTATTCTATTGGTTTTCCAAATATTAAATGAATCTTTGTTATAGAGGCCATTGGTGACAAATAAGTTTTTGAGTGAAGAAGGAAGAGGGTTTTCGCCGTTTAATAAACCTTGGTTTAATTCATCTGCAGAAACATCTAATCCAATTTTGTCAAATTCAAAAAAGTAAATTGTATCTGAAATCATTTGATTCCAAGTATTTATTTTAATCTGGTCTTCTTCATCACTTGTTAAACTTCCATTGCCTCCAGAGTTCATATTGTTAATTCTCAAGTTATTTCTATTCTTATTTTCTCTATTATAGTATTTCCAGTCATTTGCGTCTATTTCACTATCGTTGAATAATCCTAGTGAAGAATTTCCAGTTCCATTGAATTGCTGTAGTAAATCATTAACTGGTATAATAAATAGAAATAATCCTAGCCCTACCATTGTAACTAAAAGTCCAGATTTCTCTCTTATTTTTCCTATTATTGCCATGTGAGTATATTATTAAAGTTTGCGAATATACAATTGAATATGCATAAATGAAAATTACTTTAAATGTTAATCATTTTTATAGTGTAAACTCAGATTCTAATTTGATAAATTATTTATTTTTATATTTTTTTTTCAGATGAAACAAGAAGTTAATACAGTAATAATAGGAGCCGGAATATGTGGTTTAAGCGTAGCACATTTCTTATCTAAAAAAAGAAGTGATTTTTTAATTTTAGAGGCTAGTAACCTATCAGGGGGTATTATTCAAACTAAAATTATAAATAATTTTATTTGTGAAAACGGACCAAATACTGTACTTCTTAATAACGATGCAACTGAGGAGATTATAAAAGATTATGAATTATGGGAAGATCTCCAGTTCCCTAAAGAGTCTAGCAATAAAAATCGTTTTGTTTTACACCAAAATAAATTAACTAAAATCCCTCTTAACCTAATCAGCTTTATTTTTAGTCCTTTATTTTCTTTTATTTCAAAAATCAGAATTTTAAGAGAACCGTTTATAAAACCTCACAAGAAAAACACTTCTGTTTTTGAGTTTGTCAAAAAAAGATTTGGAAAAGAATTTCATGACCAATTAATCGAACCATTTATTACGGGAATTTACGCTGGAAATACCAAAAAAATGAGCGCAGAACACACCCTCAAATTGCTTTGGAAACTCGAGCAATCCCATGGGAGTATTATAAGGGGAATCCTAAAGTCAAAAAAAGATAAAAAAAGCAAAATAAATTCGTTTAATTTTTCAAAAGGGTTTTCTCAATTGACCTCAAAAATTGCAGAGTCGATGGCAGATAAATTATTACTTAATTTTAAAGTCCAACATATTATTAAATCTGATAATGGCTATGAGATAATTAGTGAATCTGGAAAAATACTTTGTAAAGAAATTATTTGTTCTGCACCTGCATATTCCTTAAGAAATTTCATTGATGACCGTTCATTAGTTTCAGAGCTAGATAAAATTATTTACAGTCCTGTTGATGTTTTTCATTTTGGTTTTGACAAGAAAAATATTCAAAATAAAAAACAAGGNTTTGGAGTTTTGACAAAGCCTTCAGATAGTAAAAGTTATTTGGGGATACTTTTTAACAGCAGAATTTTTGATTACGTATCTCCAAAAGATAAAGAGCTATTCACGGTTTTAGTTGGAGGTGAAAGACAGAAGAAGTTATGTGAAATGAACCCTATTAAACTGAAGCAATTAATTTTAGAAGAATTAGAAGATTTAATTGGTCATAAAGGCGAAACAATAATTGAAAATCATTACAGATGGGCCAAAGGAATTCCGCAATTTAATTTGCACCATTATGATTTGTTGAGTGCCATTGAAGATTTTGAAAATAAAAATTCTAATTTTCATTTAATTGGCAATTATTTTAATGGGGTTTCAGTCAGTGATTGTATCCAAAAATCTAGAGAACTTGTAAAAACTATAAATTAGTTTATTAAATTTTTTGAAGAAGTTATTAAGTCTTTTTTTTGGACAAGAATTCTAGTTAATTCTGAACAATATTAGTTTAGTTATCAACATCGTAAATTTTTATGTTAATTTTTCCCATATAGTTGATACTTTTAAAGTATTTATTTATAAATTAAACTGTGGAGAATTATCAAAAAATTAAAAGTGCTTTAATTTCTGTTTTTTCAAAAGATGGCTTAGAAGAGTTGGTTAAAATTCTAGACTCTAAAGGNGTTAAAATATATTCTACTGGAGGAACTCAAAAATATATTGAAAATCTAGGAATTTCTATAATACCTATAGAAGAATTAACTGATTATCCATCTATTCTTGGTGGAAGAGTGAAAACTCTTCATCCNAAAGTTTTTGGAGGTATTTTAAATAGAAGGATTAATCAAGAGGACAAATTACAATTAACCAAATATAAAATACCGNCAATAGATTTAGTAGTAGTAGATTTATATCCATTTGAAAAAACTGTTGCTTCTGGCTCAAACGAAGAGGAAATAATTGAAAAAATTGATATAGGAGGAATTTCTCTTATNAGAGCTGCAGCTAAAAATTTTAATGATGTTACAGTTCTGTCTAAAAAAGAACATTACCAAGAATTAGTAGATATTATCTCNAAAAGAGACGAAGTTTCAATCAGTCTAAATGAAAGAAAATATTTTGCAACTGAATCTTTTTCAGTATCTAGTACTTACGATACGGCAATTCATACTTATTTTAATTCTGTTCAAAGCACTTCACTTAGATATGGAGAGAATCCACATCAAGATGGTTGGTTTTCTGGAAATTTAGAAGAAGTCTTTAAACAATTGCATGGCAAACAAATTTCTTACAATAATCTTTTAGATATTGACTCTGCAATTATGTTAATNGANGATTTTAAAGATGCACTTCCAACTTTTGGTATTCTAAAGCACAATAATGCGTGTGGATTTGCTTCCCGACCAAATCTATTAGAAGCATATAGCTTGGCTTTAGAAGCAGACCCTGTTTCTGCTTTTGGTGGTGTTTTAATTTCAAATAAAGAAATAGATTTNCAAACCGCAACTCNTATTAATAATTTATTTTGTGAAGTAATAATTGCTCCTGGTTTTAATTCTGAGGCTTTGGAAATTTTAAAAAGCAAAAGAAATAGAATAATTTTAAANCAAAATAATACGANTTTCCCAGATAAAATTNTTAGATCTTGTCTCAATGGAACCTTGATTCAAAAGAGAGATAGTTCATTAGAAAATATAGAATCATTTGAATTAAAAACCACCCATAAACCAACTNCTANGCAGATGGAAGATCTCTATTTTGCTAATAAANTAGCCAAACATACNAAGTCAAATACAATTGTTTTAGTAAAAAACCAACAGCTTTTAGCTAGCGGAACTGGTCAGACATCTAGAGTTGACGCCTTGAATCAAGCAATTCATAAAGCAAAAACTTTTAAGTTTGACTTGCAAGATGCTGTAATGGCTTCAGATGCCTTTTTNCCATTTCCAGATTGTGTAGAAATTTCAGGAAATGAAGGNATAAATGCNGTGATTCAGCCCGGAGGATCACTTAAAGACAATTTGTCAATTGACTATTGCAACAACAATAAAATTGGAATGGTATTTACGGGAANTAGACATTTTAAACATTAAATTTACAATTATGGGATTATTCAACGTATTTACACAAGAAGTTGCTATTGATTTAGGCACTGCAAATACCTTAATTATAAATAATGATAAAGTAGTTGTTGATGAGCCTTCAATAGTTGCTATGGATAGAACTACTGGAAAAGTAATTGCAATTGGGAAGAAGGCACAGCAAATGCATGGCAAAACACATGAGAACATCAAAACAATTAGACCATTAAAAGATGGGGTTATTGCAGATTTTCAAGCTGCAGAACACATGATNAGAGGAATGATNAAAATGATGAAAGGTGGAAGTAGATATATTCAACCAACTATGAGAATGGTGATCTGTATTCCATCTGGAATTACTGAAGTTGAGAAAAGAGCCGTACAAGATTCAGCAGAACATGCTGGAGGCAAAGAGGTTTATTTAATTCACGAACCAATGGCTGCAGCTATTGGAATTGGGGTAGATGTTGAGGAGCCAATGGGAAATATGATTATAGATGTTGGAGGAGGGACATCAGAAATTGCNGTAATTGCCCTTGGTGGAATTGTTTGNGATAAGTCTATAAGGGTAGCTGGAGATGATTTCACGAGNGATATTGAAGAATATATGAGAAGACAACACAATATTCTCATCGGNGAAAGAACAGCGGAACAAATAAAAATTGAAGTGGGTGCTGCCATAGATAATTTAGAAAACCCACCCAACGATTATGCTGTAAGAGGAAGGGATTTGATGACTGGAATTCCAAAAGAAATTCACGTTTCTTATAAAGAAATTGCACATTCGTTGGATAAGTCGATTTCAAAAATTGAGGAAGCTATTTTNTCTGCCTTGGAAATGACNCCACCTGAATTATCTGCCGATATTTATAAAACTGGAATTTATTTGGCTGGAGGAGGTTCTATGTTAAGAGGACTGGACAAAAGAATATCTACTAAAACTAAACTGCCAGTTCATATAGCTGANGATCCNTTGAGAGCTGTAGCTAGAGGAACTGGCATTGCACTTAAGAATATTGATAATTATCAATTTTTAATTAAAGCATAGAGAAGAAATTTANATAAATGAGAAATATAATTCTGCTTATTCAAAAATACAGAAATTTTCTTTTTTTTCTGTTTTTAGAATTTTTTTCTTTGTTCTTTCTATTTAGTTTCCGTAATTCTTACCATCATTATAATTATTTAAGTTCTAGTAATAGTATTTCTTCAAGTCTTTACAATTTCCAATACAATATGTTTTCTTATTTCTCTTTAAGAGAGATCAACAACGATTTACTAAAAGAAAATTCTAGTTTAAAAAATCAAGTATTAAATAGAGANATGGTAGTTGGTAGAAAATTTATAAAATCTGAGGATACTATTTATCAAAAAAACTTTTTATTCAAGGAGGTTAAAGTGATTAATTCTCAATTTAAATTTTATGAAAATTTTTTAATAGTAAATGCTGGTAAAAAAAGTGGTGTAAAAGAAAAAATGGGATTGATTGGCACCAAAGGTATTTTAGGAGTTGTTAAAAATGTAACAGATAATTANGCAACAATTAGACCATTAATTAATCCAAATTTTGGGTTGAAAGTACTTCATGAAAATAGTAATAGCTGGGGAGATTTAATATGGGTTCCTGAAGAGAATAACTACCAAAATATACTTGTAAAAAATATCCCTTCTTATAGCAAAGTTAAACTAGGAGATTATTTTATTACNTCNGGTGCTGAAGGGTTATTCCCGTGGGGNGTAAAAGTTGGAAAAGTAATAGAAATAAAAGAAAATATAGAGCAACAAACCCTAGATATAAAATTAAAAAATGAGGAAGATTTTTCAAGAACTAAAATTGGTTTTGTTGTTTTCAATAANACAGCAGAAGAAATAAATCAACATCTTAACAAAAAATGATTTTTGAATTTAGAAATATCGCTTGGTTTATAGGATTGATAGTCGCTCAAATTTTCTTCATTGACTATTTAGATTTCGGAATATNTTCCTCCTACTTTTCACCAATNATCATCTGTTTTTTTATTTTAAANATGAAACTAGATACAACNGTTATTAACCTATTAATTTATGCTTTCTTTTTAGGTTTTATAACAGACATTTTTAGAAATACTCTTGGACTTAATACTTCAGTTCTTTTGATTATTACCTTTTTAAAACCAACATTTTTATATTCTATATCTTCTAAAGAGGACATTGAAAAAGATGTTGAGCTTAATATGTTTACNATTGGGCTTTTTAGATATTTATTATTTTTTGGAATTTCTATTTTCTTATACCATNTAATCTTTTTTCTCTTAGAACAATTTTCATTTAATAATTTACCAATATTATTTTTTAGAGCATTTATCAATACTATATCTGCTTTGCTNTTTTTAGTTTTTNTTCAGTACTTATTTATTTTTAAAAAATAATGGATCCTTTTAAAAATAGACAATGGGTAGTTGTACTTATTATAATTTCTGTAGGTCTAATTTTTTCTTTTAGGCTTTTCTATATTCAGGTTATAAATAAAGACTGGGCTAATAGAGCAAGCCAAATAACTTCAAAAAAAGAAAATATNCAACCTCCTAGGGGTTTTATATATGATAGAAATAATCAACTTTTGGTTGGGGCAGAAACCATATATGACATCTATATTCATCCTTCAATAATTAAACCAAAAGATTCATCTGAAATTTGTAAACTTTTTAAGTTAAGTAATGTTGATTTTAGAGAAATTATAAAAAATGCATCTTCTGGATATAATGTTCCTTACAAGCCTTCGGTTTTTATTGAATCCATGAATCAGGAAGAACATGCCAAGATTTCACCATATTTAGGACAGATTAATGCTGTTTTTGCNAAATCAAAAATTGACAGAGGATATCCTAATCCAATTGCAGCACATTTATTGGGTTACATTCGAAGAATTGATGAAAANCAATTTAAAAACACAAGAGACCAAGGTGATTTTTTCTACACTAAAAATGATTTTATTGGAATTACTGGTCTTGAGAAAGAGTATGAGTTATTGTTAAGGGGAGAGAGAGGAAATATAAATTATTTAAAAGATTATGCTGGGAATAAAATTGAAACACTTAATAAAAAACCACCTAAACCTGGTATTAGCCTCTACACAACTTTAGATGTTGAATTGCAAAAATTAGGAGAAAAATTAATGGCAAATAAAATTGGATCAATTGTTGCAATTGAGCCATCTTCTGGTGAAGTTTTAGCAATGGTTTCTGCCCCAAGCTACAATCCATCCATTTTAACAGGAAGAGATTTTTCTGANAATTTTAAGGATTTAAAAAAAAATGACAGTTTAAAGCCATTAATTAATAGACCAGTATATAATGACAAGTATAGACCAGGTTCTATNTTCAAGCTAGTTCAAGCTTTGATTGCNTTAGATGANGGGGTAATTTCTACTGAAACTGGATTTTCGTGCAATAAAAATATTATTGGCTGCCATAACCATGAAAAGCCTAATAACNTGACCAAAGCAATTAAACATAGTTGCAATCCTTATTTTTTCCAAGTNTATAAAAGATTGATAATGAAAGATAATTCAAAAAACGTTTTTCAAACTAGCAGAGAAGGCTTAAAAATTTGGGAGCAAAAGATAAAATCTTTTGGTTTTGGTAATTCACTTGGAATAGACTTNCCTGAAGAAAAAAGTGGTTTTATTCCTAATGTGGATTTTTATGACCAATGGTATGGTAAAAAAAGATGGGCTTTCAGNACTATTTACTCAAATAGTATTGGTGAAGGAGAAATTGGTGTTTCACCTATTCAAATGGCTAATTTAGCTTCTATCATNGCAAATAGGGGATATTATTATACCCCNCATGTTATAAAAAAAATAGCAGATGAAAACGTACTAAAAAAATTTAAAATTAAACATAGTACATGTGTTGATAAAAAGCATTTTGAAGTTGTAGTGAAAGCTATGAATGAAGTTGTAAATAAGGGAACAGGAAGAAATGCTAGAATTGATAGTATTGAAGTTTGTGGGAAAACAGGAACTGTTGAAAATAAGACTTTTAATGATCACTCAGTTTTTATTTCATTCGCTCCAATGGATAATCCTCAAATTGCAATTGCAGTTTATGTTGAATATGGCACCTGGGGAAGTAAATGGGCTGCTCCAATTGCTAGCCTAATGATGGAATCATTTATAAAAGGTTCTCTTTCTGANAAATCNATTGAAAAAGCCAATAAAATAAGTCAAGCTGTTATTTTAAATCCAAAAACTGATTTTAAATGAAATATAGAAATCTATCTATTTGGAGGAATATTGACAAACCATTGCTAATAATGTATTTGTTACTTTCTGTAATTGGGTATTTTATTATGTATTCTAGTACTTTTAAAGGACTAGATATCCAAACTGATTTTTGGTCTGCAAATTATGGGAAACAACTTATTTGGATANTTATCACTCTTTTTGCAGGTTTTTTTATGCTTTTATTGGATGGAAGTTTTATCAAAAATACAGCGTACTTCACTTACGGATTTGTTTTGCTTTTATTGATTCTAGTTTTACTAATGCCTCCAACTAAGGGTGCTAGATCTTGGTTTTATTTTAATGGTTTCTCTATTCAACCATCTGAGTTCATTAAGCTAACTTTAAGTTTGTCTATAGCTAAACTATTGAGTGANGTAGGCTCTAGATTTCAAGAATTCAGAACCAAGTTAAAAGCATTCTTTATTATAATTATTCCAGCTTTGTTAATAGCAGTTCAGCCCGATCCAGGAACTATGTTAGTTTTTGCTTGTTTTATTTTCGTATTNTACAGAGAAGGACTCTCAGGAAATTTCTTACTAATTGGTCTTTTTANAGTCTTAATTGCTGTAGTAGGAATTTTTCTAAAAGCTTCTAATTCAGTATTTCATCTTGCAGGTAATACTATCTCAGGAAATATATTTTTCGGTTTTATCCTTATTCTTGGNTTTATTTTTTCTTTTTTAATTATCAGATATTTTGTTTTACCNAGATATAGAAAGCAAAAAATTCAAAGATTAATAATTATTACGCTCCTTGGACTATCTATTTCTGGAGGTGTAAATTATGTTTACGATTCTNTTTTTAGTGAAAGACATAGGATTCGTTTTCAGATAATGTTTGGAATTAAAGAAGATAGAAAAGGTGCAGGATATAATATATATCAGGCACTTTCTGCAGTTGGTTCAGGGG
The DNA here is from genome assembly GCA_002713405.1 of Crocinitomicaceae bacterium. Classification (GTDB taxonomy): domain Bacteria; phylum Bacteroidota; class Bacteroidia; order Flavobacteriales_D; family Parvicellaceae; genus MED-G20. Next base: position 28,964 of record PAST01000012.1, read on the forward strand.
AAGTTTTTGGAAAGGGATATTTAAAAGGAACCTTAAGTAATGATAAGTACAAGCANGTTCCTGAGCAAAATACAGATTTTATATTTTGTGTTTTAGCAGANGAGTGGGGGTTTTTAGGTTCATTTATATTTATTTCTTTGTATCTATCTACTTTGATAAGAATGATTCTNATTGCAGAAAGGCAAAGAAGTAAATTCACAAGGATTTACGGATATTGTGTTTCAGGTATTTTATTTTTCCATTTCATGATAAATATTGCTATGGTTATTGGCTTAGCACCAGTTATTGGCATNCCNCTACCATTCTTTAGTAAGGGTGGATCTGCAATTCTTTCTTTTGGTTTAATGGTTTTTATACTTTTAAGACTTGATTCAGAAAGAAAAGTTGTTTTAAGATAAATTATTATAATTAGTATGATTTGTATAAAAGTTGATATTCCAAAAGAGATTTGTGAAATTGATGACGANTTGAAAGCTATTTATCATAGTAATGATTCTATATGTATATGGGTTTTTAGTTCTAGATTAGATAGAAATGATTTTGTAGACAAAACAGTTAGTATGTCTAAGTCTCAAAGGTCGAAATACTATGAAATTAATTACTCAGCTAAATTNTAATAATAACTTATTTATAATAATTATGATTTATTTAGTAACCAACTTGAGGATTGAATTTTTTCTCCCAGTCCATCTATNAGGGCTACTCCTAATTCATTGCAAATTGATTTTTCAGGAATTGTATTATTATTTTGATCTCCGCCATTGGCAAATGAAAATTCGTATTCATGGCCAAAATCTTCAACAATTTTTTTAATTGTTTCACATACTGTTCTATCTGTGTCAACAGATAAGATTGTTTTATTTACACTTTTAATTTGATTTACAATTATCATTCTTTCTTCTTCGTCTTGAAACTCTTTACTGCCCTTTAATTTTCTTTGAAAATCAGAATTAACAATTACAAAAAGCTCTTCACTAATTGCTTTAGCATTATGAAAATATTCTAAATGTCCTTTGTGTATAGGGTTAAAATAGCCACTTACAATAATTGCTTTTTTTTTCATTTTCTTTAGTTTAATTAGTAAAGTTTTTCTATTTCATAATAAGACANTTCTGGACAATCACAATTTTTCTTTTTTTTTAGNATACTACAGCTTAAAAAGCTTAGCAAAAGCAATAATATTAGGCCATATTTTAAAAAGATACTTTTTTTCATNGATAGAATTATTTCAAAATTAATGATTGCATTCATGGATTCACAATTATTATTGTTTATTTTGGTTAATATAATTTATATGATAAGAAATTTAGGTAAATATATGTTCATGCTTTACCACATTTTTTTCAAGCCNGAAAAATTTAGTGTTTACTGGAGAAGATTTCTAGACGAAGTTATACAATTAGGGGTGAAATCATTATTTATCGTTTCTCTAATGTCCGCTTTTATGGGAGCTGTTCTAGTGATCCAAACTGCAACTGCTATAGAATCTGCTTGGATTCCAGATTATACCGTAGGNTTTACAATTAAACAATCAATGCTTTTAGAGTTTTGTCCAACGATAATTTCTTTAATATTAGCAGGGAAAGTAGGGTCTAATATAGCATCTGAGTTAGGNACTATGAGAGTTACTGAGCAAATTGATGCATTAGATGTTATGGGAGTTAATTCTGTAGGCTATTTAGTAGGACCTAAGATTTTAGCTGCTTTATTTATTTTTCCAATAGTGATTATGTACAGTATGTTTTTTGGTTTTTTTGGAGGCGGTTTGGTTTGTTATTTCACGGAAATAATACCTGTNAATCAATATATATTAGGAATTAGATCTTTTTCTGAAGATAATTTTGTTTTTATACGTTATGCGATTACAAAAACAATAGTTTTTGCTTTTATTATCACAAGTATTTCTAGTTATTATGGTTATTATCTAAAAGGTGGNGCATTAGAAGTNGGTAAAGCAAGTACAAATGCTGTAGTTTACAGTAGTATTTTTATACTNTTTGCTAATTATATATTAACTCAATTAATTTTGATTTGATTCAGGTCAAAAATATATCTAAATCCTTTTCAGGGCTAGAAATTTTAAAAGATATTTCTTTTGTTTTTGAAAAAGGTAAGACTAATTTAATTATTGGTAAAAGTGGTTCTGGAAAATCAGTTTTAACGAAATGCATTGTTGGATTATTAGAGCCTGATATTGGAGATGTTTATTACGATGATATTAAATTCTCTAGTTTAAAATCTCAAGAAAAAAAGAAAGTTAGAAAACAAATAGGAATGCTATTTCAAGGAAGTGCACTTTTTGATTCTTTATCTGTTGAGGAAAATGTTGCTTTTCCATTAAGGATGTTTACTAAGANGACTGAAGAAGAAGTAATTGAAAGAGTAAATTTTTGTTTNAANAGAGTAAATATTTTAAATAAAAACTCTTTGTATCCATCTGAAATTAGTGGGGGNATGCAGAAAAGAGTAGCCATTGCAAGAGCTATATCTATGAACCCNAAGTATTTGTTTTGTGATGAACCTAATTCTGGCTTAGACCCTGTTACAGCTATTGTTATTGATGAGTTAATACAGGAGTTAACCAAAGAATATCAAATGACAACAATTGTAATTACNCATGACATGAATTCGGTNTTAGAGATTGGTGAAAANATCTTATTTATTGAAGGTGGAGTTAAAAAGTGGGAAGGCAATAAAGAAGAAATTTTAGATGTGAAAGTAAAAGAGTTATATGACTTTGTTTACGTTTCTAAATTTTTNCAAAAGATGAAAAAGTANNATAAAAAAAGGCCTCCTTATGAGGAGNCCTTTTTAAANTGTTATTGTTTTATACTTATTATTTACTTATTACAATATTAAACTTAGTNGANCTTCCATCTTGTAATTTCAAATCAAATATGTAATTNCCGTTTGCTATATCACTTACATCTATAGAGATAAGATTATTTGCATTAACAGTTTTACTAGAAATTANTTTTCCTGTTATATCCATAATATTTACAGTTCCATTGCCAATAAAACCATTTAATGGAATGGTTACCATATTATTGGCTGGGTTTGGATAAGCTTCAATGTTTGACAACTCATTATCTTCAATATTAGAAAGGGATGTGGAAAATTCTACTGAAATTCCTGCAGTTACGTCAGATCCAAAACCTAGATAATTCCAAGAACCATTATTTTCTGTACAACTTACTGGCTGCTTGTAAACATTNGTCATGTTCTGGTTGTAATCTAATTTGTCATCAAAACCTATNTAAACATCGGTATCAAAAGTATTAACACAGAACAAATATCTCTGGTTATCTACTAAATCNATACCTCCATCNTNAAATGGAACATAAACTTCCTGATAAGCAGAGTCATTAGGATAAGTGANTTCACCAGCTNNAAGTGTANTTANAATACTTATTGCTGCTGCAGGATCATCTAAGTCAGTAAATACATCTCCCCACTCATGGNNATANGTAGTAAAAAATCTNCCTGTTAAATCTCCACCACTAACTACNGCNGCAAANCTTAATCCTACCGCACGCANTCTACTTGCATTTGGGTCCATAAATGGAGCACACATACTCACGCTACCAGTAGCATTACTAGGTCTGTAAAATGGGCTAAGAATCATATTTTCATTAGAGTCTAAAGGAACATTAGAGAACTTTGTATTGCTTATGTGAAAATCAACGCTTATAGAATTATCATCTTGAAACTCATCTCCTGTTGTATCAACAGNATANGTNAGGTTNTACATNCCAGTACTGTAAGAAGCTTGGCTAAAAGTAGGCANTGAAAAATAAGCACTATCNCCGNCTNAAANAGGTGTAGANGCNGTGGATTGGTCATATAATGTAGTACCTCCATAAGTTATTTTAGCATTCAAANTAGCATTANNTNNANCAGTACCTGNGTTAACAACCCAGCTTCCAANTTGNACNTCATATTCTGAATTATCTTGTGCTAAAGCAGAAGGNNTTGAAGNTGCTTTTGGAAGAATTACATCCGCAGGATTAATAGTTANATTNTTNGCAAAATATCTAGTTCCCATAAAAGCAACAACTGGACCATTTGCCATTTCNTTTGCAATAACTACTCCATCTCCATTNTCTATAAAAACACACGGGATTGTAACAACATCTCCAGTATCACCAGGAGCCATATTGACCAACCCAGGTTCTCTGTTAATAATTATAACAGCTCTAGCTCCAGCTTCTTCAGCCATTAGAATTTTAGTACCAAATTGGCAAGTATTTCTCCAAACAACTGCAATTTTTCCTGTTAAATCATTANTTAGTGGAAAACATCCTTCTTGAGATACNGGATTTCCTTGNGGNTTTGTTCCAGNAGTTCCATCTTCTACAAACATTAATGTGTCCATAACAGCGTTTGCCGTGTCATTTAAATNTGGTGTTGCTGTCCATCCAGCAGGGCTTACACCTGGGTCAGCAGTAGTAGTAAATCCGACATTTCCAGCAATAGATGAAGGGGACTCAATTTTAAACTGAATTTGAGCAAATGCATTTACTAAACAAAANTTTATAATCAATGTACTTAGTATTAGTTTTTTCATATCATGATATTTATATTATTATAACATAAATGTATAAAAATTATGCTCCAAAAAAAACTTTTTTTAAATACAGTTCATAAAAAAAGGGGAGTAAACTCCCCTTTTGTTTTTTGTAAATAAAACATTAATAAACCTTATTTTATCGAAATCTTTTCAGAAACTGTACCAAGATTATTTTTGACATCAATTAAATAAACTCCTTTAGCATAATTTTCGGTATTTATAGAAATATTAGTATTAAAATTTTGGATTAATACTATCTTCCCAGTAATGTCTTTTATAATTAACTCACTCAAATCATTCGAATTCGTAGAGATATTTAAAACATCAGAAGTTGGATTTGGATAAATAGTAACATTATTTGTTAAGTTTTCATTTATTCCAACATTAGCTCCTAAATTCAATCTTATTGCGAAAGCNTTACCGTTTGTATATGCTTGATCCTGCGGAAACCATATGGCACTTGACCAAAAAGGTTGAGNGACTGTATTATCATCTACAATTCTTACATCAAATGTGTTTCCACCACTAAATAGCTCTACACCTACATAGTAACCACCTGGACTTAAACTAATATTTTCCCAAGTTGATGTGTTGTTAACNGGATCCCAACCTGAAAGAATTGTTGTTGGCATAANAAAGTATCCAAGAGATACGTCATTGGGAGTTAATGTATAAAGGTCAGAAGTATAAACTGAATTACCAAAAGCTCCGGATGTAAAACTTAATGAGTCAATTACATATAGAATAATTTCAGCTCCCGCANAAGAGTTTTGACCGTCAATATCTACACGAACTGAGTTTAAGACTTGTGTTTGCTTTAATGGATAATAGTTTGCACACACTAGACCNTCTGCACCACCAGTAAATGAAGCTGANCCGAGTCCTATTAAAACTTCTTGACCAGCTGGATGAAGACCTATACCGTCNAATGANAATTCTCCACTAGTAATTTCAAAATTTCTTTCATAAGTATTGTCACCAAAATTAGCTCCACCTACTTGATCAGAATCAGAACTAACAGTAAATGTNCCTTGATACACACCTGTTGTGAGTGTTATAGGTTCCAATGACTCAATAGTTTTGGTTGAATCAGCTTCCACAATTCCAAATGATGTTGAAGTGGTAAATGAACCAAAATCTGTATCCAGAGTCACATTTGTCTGGTCATTAACTCCATCATTTGATACTACAGCTCCTAAAACCCAATTCGCATCTACTTCATCTAAAGGAATTCTTCCGTATTCAGCACCATAAAAAGATTCNCCATAAACATAAGCAGAGTTTGCTTGAATGTTATTTTGATCTTTTCTTGAAATTTTCACATCATCTACTGCCCAGTACCAAGCCCAAAAGTCATTGTCTTCATAATAAAACTGAATCAAAACTTGTGATTGACCACCAANATCAGCCGAAACATCAATGCTTGTAATTTCAGGATTTCCAGANTTTTGATCATTTGGATATCCAGAATTATTAGTTATTTCATATTGAACCCAAGAAGCACCATTATCTCCAGAAACTCTAACTCCTCTTGTATCTTGCCACCATCTATAGTTATGAGAAAAAGATAAAACAACACTATTTTCTCCAGTTAAATCTATAGGAGTTGCAATTGTTGCAGTTACGAATATTGGAGTACCGTCTCCATCACCACCTCCAGTTGCATCAGAGTCAATAAATAAAAATCCGTTAGACACACTAGAAGCACCAAAAGGTGAAAGAGCACTTACTGGTATAAGATTTCCATCAGTTTCAAACCTCCATTGAGCAGTAACTCCAGTACCCGGNTCTGTAGCTATAGTACCAGGGGCTGTACATGCAGATGTAGAACTAATAGATGTTCCATTTGCATAATCATAACCACCAACTATATTGTAAGCTGNGTAAGCACAAGTATTATCTANAATCCAATGGCTTGCAGTGTCAAATTGGTTTTCCCAAAGTACAACCCCTTTCGGTTGAGCGCTTAAATCAGGTTTAATTTTTTCAGGTATAAATTCATGCTTTAGCATAAATTGTTTTGAAGAGTTCTGAGCAGTTGCTAAAAAACCCGTTGTTATACTAAAGAGTAATAAGTAAATTTTTTTCATTTTATTGTCATTAAGTTTATTGAACAATAATAAGAAAAAAATAGTTTATTTAGATCAAATATTTAAATATTTCGCTTTGANGTTGAACAAAAACCATCCAACTATAAATTCTATTTGATTACATTAANTCTTTTTGTGATAGTTTGAGAATTATTGCTGACAGAAAGCAAATAAACCCCATTATTAAGATTAGATAAATTAATGTTTGAGCTATTTGTAAATGTTTTTTCAAGGATTATTCCCCCCGAAACGTTCATTAATATTAATTNACTAGGCAAGTTGTTTTCTAGTGTAATTTTCACAAAGTCTTTTGATGGGTTTGGGAAAATATGTAATTTATTGGCTGATTTCTCTACTAAATCTACACTAGCTCCAAAGTTCATTCTTATTGCAAATGCATTTCCGTTTGTGTANGCCTGATCTCCAGGATACCATATTGCACTTGACCATGCTGGTTGACCTACGGTATTGTCATCTAGAATTCTTATGTCATAAGTGTTTCCTCCACTATATAATTCTATTGCAGCATAGTATCCACCTATTCCCAAAGTAACATTTTCCCACGTAGAAGTATTGTCAATAGGATTCCATCCAANATTATTTGCAACTGGAATATCTATATATCCATTATTTACATCNTGTGCAGTAACNGTATATATTTCGGAAGTGAAAATAGAGTTGCTAAAAAGACCACTTGTAAAGCTTAAAGAATCTAAGATGTATAAAATCACTTCACTTTGAGCAACTGTAGTACTAGTAATATAAGCTCTTACAGAGTTTAAAATTTCTTCTTGTCTTAAAGGATAATAAGTCCCACAAACTAATCCATCTGAAGCATCAGTCCAAGAATTAGACCCTAAAGAACCAATGGCTTCGTAATCTGCAGGATGGTTCCCNAGTCCATCTAAAGAATAGATATAATTGGTAATCTCAAAATTTCTTAAATAGATATTATCGTCAAAATTCCCCGAACCTAGAGTATCTCCCATTGAAGTCACAGTTACAGAACCTGTGTAATTACCAACTGAAAAAGTAACAGGATTTAGACTTTCAATAACTTTTGTAGAGTCGCTTTCAATTATTGAACCAGTTGTTGAACTTGTAATAGTTGTTGGNCCAGTGAAATTTCCGTTAGCAACAACGTTTGTTTGGTCTACAGATCCATAATTATAAACGGAAGAACCTATAAAATAATTTTGTTCTACTTGTGATATTGGAGTTCTACCATATTCAGCACCACCACTATTTTCTCCAAAAATCCAGGAAGAAACATTTTGAATGTCATTTTCAGGCGGAACGGTAACTTTTAAATCATCAATTAACCAGGCATATCCAGATCCAAAAGAATCATCATCACTGTCACTAGTCCATCTAAATCTTATTTTAACTCCTTGTTGCCCTCCAACATAGGAAGAAATATTAATTCCAACTTGTTCTTGAATAGCTGGGTCGTTGGTAGTAATTTGATCATTGAGCTCAATTGAAGTCCAGGTGGTACCATAGTCGGTAGACAATTCTACAAAAGTTTTATCGTAATTAAAAGCTCTATACATTTGTTCAAATTCTAAGGTAACACTTGGGTAATTACTTAAATCAAGAGTGTCATTTAATTCTATTGCTGCATCTTGGAAGTCCACACTGGCATTAAGCAAGTATTGTATTCCATTAAAAACAGCAAATCCATCAGATGCTGTACTGGAAGCCATAGTCCCCATATAGGTTACCACATCAGNAGGTGTTGAAGTAACAACTTCCCATTGACCTTGTATGTTTGGAGCACTAATTGTCCAATCTGTAACATCATCAAAAGTGTTGTAAGCTATGGTGTCAAAACTAGATTTAGAAAAATTTAAATTTTGATTNACAAGAGGTTTGAAATCACAAGAGCTAAAATTTTTATTGGACTTTATTTGAGCACTATAAATGCTAAAAATGCAAACGTAAATTATTGTTAAGTNTATTTTTTTCATTTTATTTCTTTTTTATGATTCAATTACTTCATTTTGTTTTTCATATTCNTCTAAAGGTAAGCAACTACAAATTAAGTTTCTATCTCCATATGCATTATCTACTCTTCCAACAGGTGGCCAAAATTTATTNTTTATTTGATTTAGATTTGGATAAACAGCTTTTCTTCTGGAATATTTGTGATTCCAATTTTCATCAATTGCTTGAAATGCAGTGTGTGGAGCATTTTTTAAAACATTGTCAATTTTATCATAAGTCTCGTCTGCAATTTCTCTAATTTCGTTTCTTATACCAATCATCGCCTCAGCAAATCTATCCAATTCTTTAAGTGATTCACTTTCAGTTGGTTCTACCATTAAAGTTCCTGGAACAGGNAAACTNACAGTTGGCGCATGAAACCCATAGTCCATTAATCTTTTTGCAATGTCTTCAACTTCAACTNCAGAATNTTTTTTAAAGGATCTACAATCAAGAATCATTTCATGGGCAACTTTTCCAGTAGGGCCACAATAAAGCACATCGAAATGGTCTTTCAATTTGGATTTTAAATAGTTGGCATTTAAAATAGCAATTTCCGTAGATTTTNTCAATCCTTTAGCACCCAGAAGCTTTATATATCCGTAAGAAATTATCAAAATCAAAGCACTTCCCCAAGGAGCTCCATTAATAGCTTTTATAGCTCTGGAACCACCAGTTTTAATTATTGGATTACTAGGTAAAAATGGCGATAAATGTTTTGCAACACCAATTGGCCCCATTCCTGGCCCACCTCCTCCATGTGGAATAGCAAAAGTTTTGTGAAGATTTAAATGGCAAACATCCGCTCCAATTAGTCCTGGTGATGTAAGGCCAACTTGTGCATTCATATTGGCGCCATCCATATAGACTTGCCCTCCAAATTCGTGTATAATTGTAGTAATTTCTATAATATCTTTTTCAAATACTCCATGGGTGGATGGATATGTTACCATTAAAGCCGAAAGGTTGNTTGCATGATTTGAGGCTTTTTCCCTTAAATCTTTTATATCAATATTTCCTAGATGATCNCATTTAACCAAAACAACTTCCATTCCAGCCATAACTGCACTTGCAGGATTAGTTCCNTGAGCGCTGGTAGGAATTAGACATATATTTCTATGTCCTTCTTTATTAGANATATGGTAAGCTCTTATCACCATAAGTCCGCTATACTCACCCTGTGCACCACTATTTGGTTGAAGTGAAACTTGGTCAAACCCNGTTATTTCNCTTAAGTCTTCTGCCAACTCTTTAAAAATTTGTTGAAAACCTTGCGTTTGACTTACCGGGCNAAAGGGATGTAAATTTGCAAATTCAGGCCAAGTAATAGGTTCCATTTCAGTTGCAGCATTTAACTTCATTGTACAGGAACCAAGAGAAATCATTCCATGAACAAGTGATAAATCTTTATTTTCAAGTTTTTTAATGTACCTCATCATTTCTGTCTCAGAATGATAAGAGTTAAATACGTTTTGCTCTAATATTGAATTATTTTTTGGTAAAAACAGAGGGTTATCGATCTCTTTATTAAGTTTTACTTTAGAATTTGAATTTTTAAATTCTCCTAAAGTATTTGCTAGTCTAGATAGATTCTCCCAGCTACTAGTTTCATCAACAGATATTGTTACAACATCTTTATAATAGCCAACATTAATTTCATTTTTTTCTAAGTGTAACTTTAAGGAGNCCAAATCCTCTTTGAATGAAATAGTATCAAAATGGTTGGAGTTATTTATTTCATATCCCAAACCGATAAGTGCTTGTTTAAGACTAGATGTCTTTTGCCTAATTGTTTCTGCAATACTTTTTAAACCTTTTGGACCATGATAGACAACATACATACTAGCNATAACTGCCAAAAGAGCTTGAGCTGTACAAATATTNGAAGTTGCCTTTCCTCTTTTTATATGTTGCTCTCTTGTTTGAAGAGCCATTCTTAAGGCTGGGTTACCATTAACATCTANGGATACACCAATGATTCTTCCTGGAATATATCTTTTGTGAGAATCTTTACAGGCAAAAAATGCAGCATGAGGCCCTCCATAGCTCATAGGAACTCCAAATCTTTGGGTTGATCCAACAACTACATCTGCTCCCCAACTTCCAGGACTTTTTAGTAAAACAAGACTCATTATATCCGCTATAACAGAAACTTGAATATCTAATTCTTTAGCTGAAGAGGTAAATTTACTGTAGTCNTAAATTTCTCCATAAGCATTTGGATACTGAACAATNGCTCCAAAAAATTCATTGGACAACTCTACTGAATCNGCATTTCCAAAAACAATTTCTATTCCAAGTGGCTCTGCTCTAGCTGTAATTACATCTATTGTCTGTAAATATAAGTCGTTACTAATAAAAAATTTATTCACATTAGACTTTACTTGATTCCTTGATCTCATATGAAAAAACATCAACATTGATTCTGCAGCTGCAGTTGATTCATCTAAAAGAGATGCATTTGCTATTTCCATCCCAGTGAGTTCAGTTACAAAAGTTTGAAAATTTAAAAGAGCCTCTAATCTTCCTTGAGCAATTTCTGCCTGATAAGGNGTGTATGCTGTATACCAACCTGGATTTGATAAGATATTTCTTTTTATAACACTTGGAGTCAGTGTACCGTAATAACCTTGTCCTATGTAATTGTCAAATTTTTTATTTAAATCGGCAATTTTTTTCAAATTNTTNAGATAATCATTTTCAGTTATTGAATCTGNAATATTTAATGGGCTATTTTTTAAAATTGAATTCGGAATTGTTTGATGGATTAANTCATCAACGGAATCTANTCCAATTGTATTTAACATCTTTTTAATGTCGTCTTCAGTAGTTCCGATGTGCCTACTTTCAAATGAATTTAGATCCATAGTAATTTTTTTTACAAATATATATATAGAACTTGTTTCGCATGTAATGTTGACAAATTGTTTAATTTTATTTTATGAACAATAAATCACAAAAACTATTATTTATANNTATTAATTTTTCATTGATAATTTTTCAATTTAAGAAGTATGANAATAAAAGTGATTTAAAAGATTTAACAGTTCATCTTTNTTCAAGAGATTATATNTNTTCNAAGCTGCTTAATTTTATNGAATATCACTTGGTTAGTTTTCTTAANAAAAACAAAGTAGATTTTTTGAAATTNAAAGAAAAATTCAATGCAAATTTTCTTTATTACAGCTCATCANCANTAAACAAAAANTGTGTAAATGNTCTTGATTCTTTAATTGNAANTAATATTTTAGGAAGTTAGTTTTTTGCAATTAAAAAGAATAATAGAATTTATAGTATTTTCCAATCTATGGATTTCACTAGGTGCTGTTGGTGTTGCTCTTACAACTTTTTTTTATACAGAAACAGAAGTTGATTTATTAGTGATAATGCTTGTATTTTTTTCAACTTTATTTGGATATAGTTTGCAAAATATTTCACAAAAGGAAATACACAATCACCGNTCNAATCAAATTCTTTGGGTTCAGTCCAATAATAAACTAATAAAGTGGATAATTTTTATTTCGTTTTTGATTTCTGCATTTCTCTCACTTTATATTATGCATATTTATTTGATTATATTTTCTATCCCTTTTTTGGGTTTAGTTTTTTTTTACAGAAANGTTTTTTCAATTAAATTAGAAATAAGAAATATCCCATTTTTTAAAATTTTAATTATTTCTTTTTGTTGGTGCTGGACATGTTGTGCTATACCTCAATTAGTTTCTAGTAGTATTTTTAATTGTGGAATTACCTTCATTATTTTGGTATATGTATTTGCAATCACAATNCCCTTTGATATTCGAGACATGTCTATAGACAAAAAAATTAATACAATACCCCANCTTACNGGTGTCAGAATAGCTTTTTTTATTTCTCANTTGAGCATTCTATGTTTGTTTTTTTATNCATTATATCTTTCCAATTATCTACTTTGCTTTTTTATGATTATAACTAACCTACTTTTAATACCATCACTAAAAATAAAAAGTGAATTTTATTATTTATTTGTATTAGATGGACTTCTCGTAATTTTTCCAATATTTATTTTATGAAAAAATCCAAAGTACTTTTATTATATACAGGTGGAACNATAGGAATGATTGAAAANCCTTTAGAATNATCTCTTAATCCTTTTAATTTTGATCAGATAACAAATGAAGTACCAGAGCTTAATAAATTAAACTGTACGATTGAAACTATAGCGTTTGAAAACCCTATTGACTCTTCCAATATGAATATTGAAANCTGGACTCAAATTGGAGACGAAATATTTAAAAATTATAATTATTTTGATGGTTTTGTCGTATTACATGGGACTGATACAATGTCTTACACTGCAAGTGCCTTAAGTTTAATGTTTCAAAACTTAACAAANCCCATTATATTAACTGGTTCACAACTCCCCCTTGGCCAAGTAAGAACAGATGGCAAGGAAAACCTTATTACAGCTGTAGAAATTGCCTCAAAGAAACAGAACAATTATTCTTTAGTTAATGAAGTGGCTATCTATTTTGAAAACCAATTATTTAGAGGCAACAGAACAACCAAAGTTAATTCTGACCATTTTGATGCTTTTAAATCATATAATTATCCTTCTTTGGCAGATATAGGAGTGNAAATAAATTTTAATCTAAATTATTTACTTAAAAATAAGATTAAGAAATTAAAGTATGAAAAAGGATTTGAACCCAGTATCAATATAGTGTTTTTTTACCCTGGAATTATAATTAAAAATGTCATAAAATTAATACTTAGCAATTCTTCAAAAGTTGTAGTATTAATGAGCTATGGATCTGGAAACCTTCCAATAGAAAAAGAATTTGTNGAGTTCTTAATTTCTNCAGATAAAATATTTCTTAATGTCAGTCAATGTAAAGCGGGGAAAATTGAACAAGAAAAGTATGAAACTGGGTTGCAGCTTAAAAAAGCGGGTGTTATTGGTGTGAAAGATATGACCTTAGAGACTGTTATTGTAAAATCTATGTTGTTAATCAAAAAATACCCATTTGATAAAGACAAATTTGTAGAAGCTTTATTATCNAATATTGCTGGNGAGATAACAGAATAATAGTNTTTTAAATAAGATTAAATATTTTTTTAATAAAAAAGCTATATTTTTTTGTAATTTGGCCTCTTNAAAAGTCAAAACTTATAACAATTCATACACATTTAACATGAAAAAAGTAATTTTTATTTTAGGATTATTTATTTTAAATNCCTTANCAGCACAATACGATTCAGTAGAAACTATAAATTCAGATTCAGCTCAAGAAATGAGTGAAATACNTGACTCTTCATTAATTGAAGAAGTTGTAGAAACAGAGAACTTAGAAGCTAAGNAACCAGAAATAAGTNAACTTGAATCCGAATCAANACCTGAAGAAGATACGTCTGTNTCTCAAGCATTAAAATTAAANTTTATTGAAGGTGGGCCCCTTTTTATGTCNTTTGTTTTGATAGCATTAATTTTNGGTCTAGCTCTTTCAATAGAAAGAATTATTTATTTAAATCTTGCTACTACAAATTCAAAGCAACTTTTAGAAGATATTGAAAATGCTCTTTCTAACGGAGGTGTTGAGGCTGCAAAGGAAGTATGTAGAAATACTCGTGGACCAGTAGCTAGTATTTTTTTGCAAGGTTTAGAAAGAAGCTCTGAGGGTGTTGAAATGGTAGAGAAATCAGTAATTGCTTATGGAGGTGTTCAAATGGGATTANTAGAAAGAGGCCTTTCGTGGATAGGATTATTTATTGCACTTGCTCCTATGTTAGGTTTTATGGGGACNGTCATAGGAATGATTCAGGCTTTTGATATNATTGAATTGAAAGGAGAAGCAAAGCCTGACGANTTAGCTGGAGGTATTAAAGTTGCCCTAATTACTACTGTATCAGGTTTGATTGTAGCCATTATCCTTCAAATATTTTACAACTATATAGTATCAAAAATAGATTCTTTAGTAAATCAAATGGAAGATGCTTCAATTTCTTTAATCGATGTATTGGTAAAGCATAACTTGGGAAAATAATCTTTAAATTAAGCTTCTAGAAATGGAAAATAACAAACAAAACCTAATTACTAAAATTGTAACATANTCTATTGTTTTTCTTGGAATTCTCTTCACATTATGGGTTATGAATGACGATAATCCTGCAGAAATGAGTTATGAACAACAAAAGCAATGGGCTATTGTTGAGGCTAAGAGCCNAGGTCTAGCAAATGAAATGACTGCTACTGAACTTAATGCCCATTTGTCTAATAGGACTTTAGAAATTTCTCTTGAAAAAGAAAAAACTCTTTGGAGTGANGTATCAAAATTAATTAATTTCTCGATGCTCATTATTTATTTAGCAATTGGTTTGGTTATTGCTGCATATGCCTATTTAGCTTACATNGATCCTAAAAAAGCAATAAAATCCTTAATTGGATTAGGAATATTTGNCTTATTTATTCTGGCTGTATACCTGTTTTCGTTNAATGTGAGTGATCAAGAATTATTNGANTACAATAATAAGTTATTAAGTATAAAAGTGGTTAAATCNGACATAGTAATGGCTAAAATGGCTATTTCATCTACCATTATATTGATTTTTATAGCTGTCTTGGGTTGGATAGGAAGNCCATTAATTTCAAAATATCTTAACAAGTAATGGCTAAAAGAGAGGTTGAAGAAATTAATGCTGGATCGATGGCAGATATCGCTTTCTTGCTTTTGATTTTCTTTCTTATTACCACTACCATGAATTTGCCACAAGTTCATGAAGAAAGATTACCACAAAAGTCAGATGTTGAATTTCTTTTAAACGAAAGAAATGTTCTACAAATTATGGCAAATAAAAATGATAAAATTGGTATTGAAGGTGAATTTGCTGAGATTACTGATATTCAAAATGCGGTAAAAAAGTTTTACCAACATAAAGATGGAACACCTAATCAGCCATCTTATATTGAAGTTACTAGAAAAATTTGTGAAGATACTTTAGAGTCTCTAGAAAATGCTTTAAAAGTATATCCAGATGCACCATTATTTAAAATAGAACAAGATGCATGGAAAAGAAGACTAGATGCTTGTGTTGCATTCGGAGGTGGATTTCAAACGCTGCCAAACAATGCTACAGTATCTATTCAGCTAGACAATTCTACTACTTATGTAACCTATATGAGTGTTTTAGATCAGATTATGCAAGGGCTTAATTCTTTAAGAGATAGTCTGTGTCAAGTTAAATTTGGAGTTTCTTTTGAAAGATTGAATGATAAAGTGGAGAGTGATAAGCAGAAGATTTCAGCTATTAGACAGGTTTATCCTAAAAAGATAATGAAAGAAAAAAATAGATCAGTTCAATAAAATATATTATGTCTAAATTTTCAAAAGGTAAAAAAAGAAAGGATCCAGCTATATCAACNGCGGCATTGCCTGATATTGTATTTATGTTNCTNTTCTTTTTTATGGTAACTACAGTTTTTAAAGAAAAGGAGTCTAAAAAATTNGAGATTGATAAAGTTGCAATTAAAGAGACCATTGATTTAGAGAAAAATATAAAAGCTTCTTATTTTTGGATTGGAAGAGTTCCAGGAAAAGTAGATGATTTCAGGGTCCAACTAGACGATGATTTAATTAACGACTATTCAGAAATTAAAGATTACCTAACAGAACTTAGAAAGAACCCTGAGTACTCACAGGTATGGGGCTCTCGTTTTTTTAATGTCTTTAAAGTGGATAAAAAAACTGAAATGAGAATTGTTAGAAAAGTTCACAACGAACTTAAAGAGGCCGAGGCTTTCAAAGTTGTTTATTCAGTCAACAGAGAGAAATAAATCTTTCTTCCAAAATATTTTCTTNANTATTAAATATGTTAGCATTCCCAATCCAATTGGAATCATTATATAATTAGAAAAATTTTCAAGATTATTTTCAGAAANTAGTTCCATTTTCAGCCCTTNCATACTAATTAANGAAAAAAAGTTGAATCCAAAATGTAAAAGGATAGTTAGTAAAATATTTTTGCTGTAGTCGTAAATGAGACCTAATAAAATACTTGCAAATATTATGGAGAGTAAATTTTCAATTTGAAAATGTAACATGCCAAAAACCAAAGAGGTAATAACAATCCCAGTAATATTATTTTTAAAAATTCCAATGCATATTTTTTGCAAAATNCCTCTAAAAAATAACTCTTCTCCAATGGCAGGAAGTATAGAGAGCAATAAAACATTAAATAAAAAACTTCTAAAACTTTTAGAAATAAATCCTTCTTGAATTTTAGTATTAAAATCTTGTTGTTCTTTTAGGAAATTTTTAATTTCAATTGGCAGAAAGTCATATCCAACATAGTTAGATATTAACAATAATAGTTGAGCTAACCCTAACAAAACAACAAAGTACAATAAACATTTTATTAGGTCTTTATTGTTAGGGGTCNTATAATTAATAGAAAAAGTTTTAAGGAGAAATAAAAAAATGACAGACGGCACTAAAAATGTTCCNACTTGATCAAAAAAAGCTAATGCTTTATGGGCATAAATAAATTCGAATTCCTTGCTGTTAAGGTCATTAAAAATTTGAACACTATTTAGATCCCAAATTGCATCAATAAATTCCAATGCTAGCATATTGAATACTATTTTAACAATTAAAACAATAGTAATTGATAAAAAAAATAAGCCAATATAATTTCTAACTGGAAGCAAATCTATATTTTTCATGTCGAAATATAGTAATTAGTTGTTAATACATAACTTTGCAAAAAACTTATGGTAAAAATNGGTGANATATCCTTGGGAGATTTCCCACTTTTACTAGCTCCAATGGAGGACGTAAGCGANCCTCCTTTCAGAGCTTTGTGTAAGAAATATGGTGCNGATATGATGTATACAGAATTCATATCCTCAGAAGGACTCATCAGAGATGCTGCTAAAAGTNTACAGAAATTAGACATTTTTGAGTATGAAAGGCCTATTGGAATTCAAATTTTTGGTTCGGAAATATCTTCTATGAGAAAAGCCACTGAAATGTGTCAAAAAGCATATCCAGATATTATTGATATAAACTATGGTTGTCCAGTTAAAAAAGTTGCTTGTAAAGGNGCAGGTGCTGGAATTCTTAAGGACATTCCTAAAATGGTGGAAATGACCAAAGAGATAGTAAATTCTACAAATTTACCTGTTACAGTTAAAACTAGGTTGGGGTGGGATGAAAATTCAAAATATATTGTGGATACAGCTGAGAGGTTACAAGATGTTGGTATTAAGGCAATATCTATTCATGGAAGAACTCGTTCCCAAATGTATAAAGGGGAAGCAGATTGGTCTCTAATTTCGGAAGTTAAAAATAATCCGAGAATGCAAATTCCAGTCTTTGGGAATGGGGATATTAATTCACCTGAAAAAGCTTTGCGGTATAAAAATATTTACGGAGTTGATGGTATTATGATTGGAAGAGCAAGTATTGGAAATCCTTGGTTTTTTAANCANATAAAGCATTTTTTAAAAACAGGAAATAATTTGACTATGCCTTCAATTGAAGAGAGAGTAAAAGTTGTAAAAGAGCATTTGGATTTTAGTATTAGATGGAAAGGTGATAGGGTAGGGNTTGTAGAAATGAGAAGACATTATGCAAATTATTTTAAGGGCATACCAAATTTCAAACCAATTAGAACACAATTAGTNACTTTAGAATCTAAAGATGAATTGTTGGAAGTGTTAAATGGAATTGTAAATCAATTTGAATTAGAGTTAATATGAAAATCTATACAAAGTCTGGAGATCAAGGAGAAACTTCATTATTTGGAGGGGAAAAAGTAAAAAAACACCATTTAAGTATTCAAGCTTATGGTACCGTAGATGAGTTAAATTCTTGGATTGGATTGATTAAAGATAATATCGAGACTAAAGAGGTTGATATGATGGTCAAAATTCAAGAAGAATTATTTATNATAGGATCTTATTTAGCTACTGGTGGCAATGAAAAAATGATGGTGCATCTTCCAAAATTAGATGATGGTCCTATTTTAGAATTGGAGAAATCTATTGATGANATGCAAGAAATTCTNCCTGAAATGAAAAATTTTATTTTACCAGGNGGACATTCGATATCTTCCTATTGTCATCTGGCAAGATGTGTTTGTAGAAGAGCAGAAAGACTAACTNTAGAAACTGCAGAAATTCAAAAAGTTAATCCGATTATAATTAAATACTTAAATAGACTTTCTGATTTTTTATTTGTAATGGCTAGAAAGGTACTATTTGACCTGAAAATNCCTGAAAAACTATGGATTCCAACCAAAAATGNTGTTAATAAATAATTAATTTTTTTTGAAAATTCTTTGCAGAGTCNTTAAAAAAATTACTTTTGCCAATTCTTATAACATTTTTATGTATTGGACTTTAGAACTTGCTAGATATTTAGAAGATGCTCCTTGGCCCGCTGCCAAAGATGANCTAATTGACTTTGCGATGAGGACTGGATCCCCATTNGAAGTTGTTGAGAATCTTCAAGCAATTGAAGACGAAGGTGAAATTTATGATACNATNGAAGAAATTTGGCCTGATTATCCAACAAAAGACGATTTCTTTTTTAACGAAGACGAATACTAAAGNCTCCTTTTCTTTACTCATTATTTNTTTTAGAATTATTCTTGCTAATAATTCCAACTATTCNCNTATTTTTGTTTTCCGAAAATTGANAAAATGTTTGATGGTATTCTAAAAAAATTATTTGGTGATAAAAACAAGAAAGATATTGATGAGCTTTTNCCAGTTGTAGAATCTACCAATCAATTTTCTGAAAAACTAATTAATCTTAGCGATGATGANCTTAGAGCTAAAACTTTAGAGTTTAAGAAAACANTAGACAATTCATGCGAAGCAACTCAAAATGAAATTAAAGATTTAAAAGAGAGAGCAAACTCTGATTTAGACATTTCTGAAAAGGAAGCTATTTACGATAAAATTGATGCACTTGAAATTCAAGAAAATGAAGTAATAGAATCTACACTTTTAGAGATTATGCCAGAAGCATTTGCTGTTGTTAAAGAAACAGCAAGAAGATTNTCTGAAAATGGGTTTTTAAAGGTAACAGCAAATGAAGACGACGAAGCACTTTCTCACAAATTAGATGTTGTAGAAATCAAAGGGGACCATGCGATATGGAAAAATAATTGGGATGCAGCTGGAACACCAGTTGAATGGTCAATGGTTCATTACGATGTTCAACTTATGGGTGGAGCAGCTCTTCACAAAGGNAAAATTGCAGAAATGATGACTGGTGAGGGCAAAACGTTAGTTGCTACTTTGCCCGTATATCTAAACGCATTAGTTGGTAAAGGAGTTCATGTAATTACTGTGAATGATTATCTGGCAAAAAGAGATTCCCAATGGATGGGNCCTTTATATCAGTTTCANGGGTTATCAGTAGACTGTATAGATTTATACCAACCACATTCACCAGAAAGAATAAAAGCCTACAATGCAGATATTACATTCGGAACNAATAACGAATTTGGATTTGATTATTTGCGAGATAATATGGTTTCTGAAACCGATGGTTTAGTTCAAAGAAAGCATCATTACGCTATTATTGATGAGGTAGATTCTGTTTTAATTGATGATGCTAGAACACCATTAATTATNTCTGGTCCTGTAGCTAAAGGAGACCAACAAGAATATGTTACATTAAAGCCTAAAGTTGAGAAACTTGTCACNTACCAGAAGAAACTTATCAATACTCTATTAAATGAAGCTAAAATTAAAATTGCTAAATCAGAGCAAGAAGGATTAGATAAAAAACAACAAAAAGCTTTATTTGAAGAAGGNTGTTTGTCTCTTTTTAGATCATTTAGGGGTCTTCCAAAAAACAAAGCTCTTATTAAATATTTAAGTGAGCCTGGAATTAAAATTCACTTACAAAAAACAGAAAATTTTTATCTACAAGACAATGCTAAGGAAATGCCAAAGGCAGATGAATTACTGTATTTTGTAATTGATGAAAAAAATAATACCATTGATTTAACAGAGAAAGGAATTGATTTAATTTCTGGTGAAAACGACCCTGAATTTTACATTTTACCTGATATTGGTGCAAAAGTTGTTGAAATAGAACAAAAAACCCNAGATACTCAAAAAAGAGTAGAATTGAAAGATCAGATGATGTCTGATTATACGATAAAAGCAGAGAGAATTCACTCAATGAATCAACTCCTAAAAGCATATTCATTATTTGAAAAGGATGTAGAGTATGTTGTAATGGAGAATAAGGTAAAGATAGTTGATGAGCAAACNGGAAGAATNATGGATGGTAGAAGATATTCCGATGGTCTTCACCAAGCAATTGAAGCAAAGGAAAANGTGAAAGTAGAAGCTGCTTCTCAAACCTATGCAACTATTACTCTTCAGAACTACTTTAGAATGTACCANAAGTTGGCGGGAATGACTGGTACTGCAGAAACTGAAGCAAAAGAACTATGGGATATTTATAAACTAGATGTTGTTGCTGTTAAAACCAACAAACCATTGATAAGAGACGATCAAGATGATTTAGTTTATAAAACCGCAAGAGAAAAGTACCAGGCAATTATTGAAGAAATTGAAAAAATCCGTTCCAATGGTAGACCTGTTNTNGTTGGAACTACATCTGTAGAGGTATCAGAGCTTTTATCGAGATTNCTAAAATTAAAGAANTTACCTCATCAGGTTTTAAATGCAAAATTGCATCAAAAAGAAGCNGAAGTAGTTACTGAAGCTGGAAAGCCAGGGACAGTAACTATTGCCACAAATATGGCAGGTAGAGGAACCGATATTAAACTAGGAGAAGGAGTTAAAGAGCAAGGAGGACTAGCAATAATAGGTACAGAAAGACACGATTCAAGAAGAGTAGACAGACAACTTAGAGGAAGATCTGGTAGACAGGGTGATCCAGGTTCTACTCAGTTTTTTGTTTCTCTGGAAGATAATTTAATGAGACTTTTTGGTTCAGAAAGAATTGCTAAAATGATGGATAGAATGGGACATAAGGAAGGAGAAGTTATTCAGCACTCTATGATCACCAAATCTATCGAAAGAGCTCAGAAAAAAGTAGAGGAAAATAATTTTGGGATAAGAAAAAGATTATTGGAATTTGACGATGTAATGAATAGCCAAAGAACTGCTATTTATAACAGAAGAAAAAATGCTCTCTTTGGAGACAAGCTAGATCTAGATATAGATAACATGATTTACGACATTTGCAACATAACTGTTGTAAATGCACAACAAAATTCTGATTTTGAAGATTTCAATTATAATGTGATAACAAGCTTTGGGATAGAGTCTCCATTCAGTGATAAAGAATTTTTAGAAAAAGACTCAAATACTTTAACAGAAGATTTATACAAGGAGGCTAAAGAAAAATACCTAAGAAAAACTGCAAATATTAAATCAAATATTTTTCCAGTAATTAAAAATATTCATGAAACCCAATCGGATAAAATAGATAATATTGTGATTCCATTTACAGATGGAAGAAGAGCCATGAAGGTAGTTACAAAACTTAGTAAAGTATACGAAACAGAAGGCTTAGAGGCACTTAAAGCTCTAGAGAGAAATATTACTCTTGCATTCATTGATAATGAGTGGAAAGAGCACTTAAGAGAAATGGATTTTCTTAAGCAAAGTGTTTACCATGCACAGTACGAACAGAAAGACCCCCTTTTAATCTACAAGTTGGAAGGTTACGAACTGTTTCAGTCTATGATGGATAAAATGAATAGAGATATTATTTCGTTTTTGATGAAAGCCCAACTTCATGATCCTAATGAACAAACACTATCCTCTGAAAATAATCCAAGACCAAAACAAGACTTTAGTAATTTGAAAGCTGGGAGAGAAGATGTTGCTCAGTCTACAAGAATGAATAACGAAATGGCTCAACAGAATCAATCTGGACAGCATGTAAAACATTCTCCAGTGATGGTTGCAAAAAAGCCAGGAAGAAATGAAAGAGTTAAAATTTTAAATCTTCAAAATGGTGAAACCAAAGAATTGAAATTTAAACAAGCAGAACCACTAATTAGTAGTGGAACATGGCAAATGGTTAATTAATTCTAGATAATTATTAATCTGTTCTTAATCTGCCTTTCATTATTTTAAAAACTGCGTATATTAGTTTGAATAATTTAATTTTTATTAATTAGTATAGGTCATTTTACATTGACTATGAGTACTAGAAAATATATATTTCTTGTTTACTTACTTTCTTCATTTGTAAGTATTAATGCTACAACTTATTTTATAAGTAATTCTCTAGGAAATGATTTAAATTCTGGACTTAGTTTCCAAAACCCCATTAAAACAATTCCTAGACTTAATACTTTTAATTTTTATCCTGGGGATTCTATTCTATTTAAGTCTCAAGATACTTTTCATGGCATGTTCTGGTTGAAAGGTTCTGGTAACTCAATACATCCAATTGTAATTGATACTTATGGTGGAATAGAAAAAGCTATAATTAACGGCGATGGATATCAATCTGGTATTTTGTTATATAATGACGATTATATAAGTATTAACAATTTAGAAATCTCCAATCATAATTCTCATTTAGATTCATTGGGGAATATTAAGTTGCTTCCCGGTTTTTCTGGGGCATCTAATACTTGGGGATCCGGAAAAAATGTTCGGTTTGGAATTAAAATAGTTGCTAGTTCAAGGTCTTTGATGGGCTTTTCTATGAATAACTTAAAAATACATGATATTTATCCAAGTCCAGTATTAAGTCAAAATTTTCATAAAGGTTATGGGATTAAGTTTGAAACTCAATCTGATACAGTAAATTCTCTATTTAATATTATTTCCAATGTAGAAATTTCACATTCTGAATTTTCACAAACTGGGCATTATGGGATTTGGATAAAGTCAATAGGGTTAAATAATATTGATAGTGTGAAAAATACAGATTTTCAAATTTTGGATTGTAATTTTGAAAATACTGGCGGNTCGGGTTTTGTTCCCAATAAATCTAAAAATATATTAGTTCAAAATTGTTCATTTAACCATACTGGATCTAGTGTAGACTCCAGAATGTGGAAAAGAGGAAGTGGGTTATGGACCTTTGACTGTAAAGATGTTATTGTCCAACATAATTATTTTATGAATGCTCATGGACCACAAGATTCTTACGGTGCCCATATAGATTATGGAAATGAAAATGTTGTATTTCAATACAATTATAGTTACAATAACGAAGGAGGCTTCGCAGAGATTTTAGGAGACAATATCAACTGTGGTTATAGATATAATATAAGTGTGAATGATGGTTACAGAGTAGATCCTAATAATTTAAATTGGGATAAAAAAGGAAAAATATTTTGGATATCTAATTTTTGTGGATCAGGNCCAAGATGTCCGAATGTAGGAAGTTTTATTTATAACAATACTATTTTTTTAAACGATACTCTTAGTCCTGAAATATATTTTTGGCCAAATATTGGAGATGTTCATCTTTATAATAATTTAATTTATGTTGGAAGCTATGGAAATAAAATCCCAACTTTATTACAAAATACATCTAATACTTTAAATATAAGTAACAATATTTTTTTCGATTCTTCTCGTATAGACTTAGATAGTGATTTATTGAATAATGCCATTTTTGCAGATCCTNATTTAGTTAATGCCTTTAGTCAGGGTGTTAATGATCCGTTACTTTATAAAATTCAAAATAATAGTATAGCAATTGGTAATGGAAAACTAATTTCTGGAAGTAATGACTCGACGAACTATTTAAATAATAATGGAGGAAAGGATTATTTTGGGAATCTTGTCTCCAATACCTTACCCCCCAATATTGGGGCATTCAACGGAGAAAATCTAAGCAGTTATAATANATTAAAAAAACAATCCGTAATTGCATACCCAAGTATTACTATTGACATAATACAATTAAAATCTAAGTCTAGCAAAGGCCCTTTTGAAACCTATATTTATGATTTAAATGGCAAATTAATGGGGAAGCAATTAGGTGAAACTATCTCTTTAATAAATTTTCGAAAGGGGATCTATCTATTGAAAGTAAAGTTTGGTGAAAAAGAAGAAGATCTAAGAATTATAAAAATTTAATTCCTATTCAAGATTTATTCCNAAATAAAAAATTANNATCATANNAATTCCAAGTCTCCCANATTGAAATCCNGACCTATATGTAAGTAATGGATTAANATAATATATAAACTTTATAATCAGAAATTGTACNCTANCNTAAAAGATATTATATTTTTATTGCTTTTGTTGNTGATAAAATACTAACCTTATCAATTTTTTATGCTTAAAAAGCTAATAAAGAATAATTACTAATCTTGTCCGTAAATCTCTGATTTAGGATAAAAGGCTAAATATGCAAANGCAAAATGATTGCTGTGTGGTAATATCCATAATTGCTTTCCCTTAAGATCCCCCTCGCGACAAAAACCTGTTATATCCCAAATTGAACCAGTTTCGTTATCCATAAAATATTCTCCATACTTTTTAAAGCTGTAATTGACACCATCAAGATCAGCTGCAAAAGCAGTTGCACTTCCGACACGCTTTGATTTAGTCAGGTCATCTTCATCCAAAACGGAAATAGTTTTATCATGATAAAAAATCACTAATTCAGTATCATAAAATACTTCATTAATAACTTGCTTCTCTGCAATTTCAGAAAAGGGATAAATTTTGTCATGGTCAAATACGTGAATATCCAAAACCCGCTCCAACGGAGGTAACCGGTCATCAAATTTTTCAGAGACAAAGTATTTAGGATCAACCTTTGTTTTATCATGTTCTAAATGATAAAAAGGGCGGTGAATTTTTCCATCTTCCCTTAGTTCAAGGCCAGTAGGAGATAAAATTAATCCATCAGGATACCTATCAAAGTAATCTTCTGCAGAAATGATTAGTGCACTCATCATCTCTAAATTACTTCCAGCTAATTCTCCTACCATTGCCTCGCCCATGATTTGTTCCCACCAGGTTTCGGTCTCCCGGTCGTACATGATCATATCGTTATGCATTAGCAGCCCAGAGATGCCAAAATTTAACAAATGCTCAACGCCATCCTTAACTAGCTTTCGGTTATAGCACATTGCAGAGTTGCACATTGGGCAATAGGAAACCATAATCTGCTTACCACCAATTCTATCATTGGTCAGCTCATACATAGTCAATAAGCTTAAGGGGTAAGCCTTGGCCTCTCCATTCTCTGAAATCACAATTACAGGCTCGTGATCATAGAAATGATAATCAGAATGATATTGTGTTATAAACTTAGGGAAATCCAAAGTCGGCAACATGTCCTTAGCAGTAGTTACTGTTAAATCCGAAAGCTGGGTGGTATGCTTAGTCGTATCGGTTTTCCAGTTATAAGGCAAATTTTTGGGATTCTTCAATTGAGCATTTATAGAAATACAAATCAAGAAAGTGGGAATAATTATGTTTTTTTGCATATTATAAAGAGTTGTTATTTTGTAATATAGTAAATCTTAATAAGATCAAAACTAAAATAGAGGTTCGAAAAATGTCCGTTAATGAGTGTTAAATCGCCCAATTAAAATTTAATAGGTTATGTAAGATCTATTTTTGAATGACTTCTGTATTAGTAATCAAGCTTTTAAAATTCTTTAAATTTGTCTATTATATTCTTTAAAGTAAATTAAGGTCTCTAAATAATTTAAAAGATTTTAAGCTGACAAGACTCTAAACAGCTAATCCCCATATTAAAGGCATTCCGAAATAAACCATTAAAAGAATTAATATTATAGAAAAAAGGTTAATAAAAATTCCAGCTTTTACCATATCAGCTATATTTAGCAGTTTTGAACCAAATACAACCGCATTTGGCGGAGTTGCAACTGGTAACATAAATGCACATGAAGCAGCCAATGTTGTACCTACAAGTAATAGATAAGGACTAATACCCATAAGAGAAGCTAACGGAATCATTACTGGCAGAAGCATAGCTGTAGTTGCCATATTAGAGGTCATTTCTGTAAGAAAATTTACTCCTGCTACAATAAGTAGAATAAGAATAAATACACTTGAAAATGATATGAAGGTTAATTGCTCCCCAATCCAATTGTCTAATCCAGTGGCTTGAAATCCTTTAGCAATTGATAATCCACCTCCAAAAAGCAAGAGTATTCCCCATGGAATAGATACAGCATCTTTCCATTTCATTAATGGTTCTTTATTTGTTTTGGAGGGTAAAATGAATAAAATAATTGCACTTGAAATTGCAATCATACTGTCGTCAAAATTCGGTATTAGAAGATTTATGGTGTTTTTTCTAAATATCCAGCATAGAATAGTAATTGTAAATACAAAAAGAATTTTCTTTTCTTCATTTCTAATATCCCCCATTTGATTTAAAAGTCTTTTAATCTCCTTCTTGCCTCCTGGAAACCCAACTTTATTCATTTTAAAAGTAACTTTTGTTAAAAACCACCAAATGAAAAACATTAAAATAATAGAAACTGGAAGACCAATCTTCATCCACTGAAAAAATGAAATTTCAAAATTGAAATTTTCTTGAACGAACCCTGCAAATATTAAGTTTGGTGGTGTTCCAATTAAAGTAGCTATCCCACCAGCTGAAGCACTGTAAGCCACTGCTAGCATCAATGCTTTTCCGAAAATTTTATTTTCATTTTTTATAGTGTCTGGATGATCCTTTACCTGATTTATAACTGATAAAGCAATTGGCAGCATCATTACTGTTGTTGCTGTATTAGAAATCCACATAGAAAGAAATCCGGTTGCTAGCATAAATCCCAATATAATTTTGTCATTACTTCCACCTAATCTTAATATGATATTTAGAGCAATTCTTTTATGAAGATTCCATTTTTGAATGGCATTTGCTAAGATAAACCCCCCAATAAATAAGAAAATATATTTGTGCCCATAATTGGAACCTGTCTCCTGAATATTTAGCACCTTCGTAGAAGGGAATAAAATTATGGGAAGTAGAGAAGTAACAGCTATTGGCACTACTTCACTAATCCACCATACTGCCATCCAAAGAATAACACCTAATAGTCTAAAACCACTTTCTGTCATTTCATCAGGTGGGGTTAAGAATAAAGTTAAAAGAAATAGAAGTGGACCTAGAATTTTATATAACATTGATTTATTCATCTTGGTAATAGTTGCTATAATATAAATTTTACATGAATTTTTTCTAAAATCACTTTTGCCATTTTTTCTTTAGATTCGAAGCTCCAGCCAGCAATATGAGGACTTAAGACAACATTATTAAATTTTTTAAGTTTTTCAAAACTTTGATTTTTAGCTTTATTAAGACTAAAATTTGAAGATTCAATATCTAGAACATCTAAACAGGCTCCAATTATTTTTTTAGAATTTAAAGAATCTATTAGGTCTTCCAAAACAAGAGATTTTCCTCTAGCAGTATTAATAACTATAAAAGGTTTTTTGAATTTTTCAAAAAAAGAGCTATTCATCATTCCTGCTGTTTCACTGCTTAACGGAGTGTGTAAACTGACAAAATCTGCTCTTTGAAATATTTCTTCCAAATTAACTTCTTTTACATGATTAGTCCCAAATCCTGAAATGTATTTGTCATATGCAATAACTTCCATTTCAAATCCATTAAGTCTTTGAGCAAATGCCTTTCCCATATGTCCATATCCAATAATGGCCATTACTTTACCTTTTAGCTCACTTCCTCTGTTTTTTTCTCTTTCCCAAATATGGTTTCTAACTTCACTATCTGAAACGTTTAAATGGTTTATAAGAGAAAGAAGCATTCCTAATGTGTGTTCTGCTAAGGCATCTCTATTTCCTTCAGGACTTCGAAAAACTTCAATATTATTTTCTTCACAATATTTTAAATCAATATTTTCTAGTCCCGATCCAGGTCTAGCTATAAATTTTAATTTTTTGGCTACAGTAAGATGCTCTTTATCTAATGGGAATTTAGATCTTATTATAATTCCTTCTAAATGCCTGGCATTTTTTTTGAAATCTTCTAGAGTCCAATTCTGACCATTAATAACTTGCCACTTCCAACTGGATAGAGTCTGATTTATAATTGGTGAAAAATCGTCTAGAAGAACAATTCTCATGACTAAAAGTATAGAGCCATCCCTGTTAAGAAATAGATGAGTAATCCAATAATATCATTAGTCGTAGTAATAAATGGGCCTGTTGCAAGTGCAGGGTCAATTTTATATTTATTGAGTATTAATGGAACAAATGTTCCAAAAAGACCTGCATAAGTAAATACAGCAACTAAAGAAACTCCAATTGTTAAAGCAAGATAAAAATCACTTCTTGTAATCCAACAGAATATCAAAGCTATAGAGGCGCAAATCAATCCATTGAATAATGCTACAAGAAGTTCTTTGAATAATTTTTTAAAAATGGATTCGTAATTTAAAGTATTGTTAGCCAACGATTGTACAATAATCGCAGAAGATTGTACACCAACATTACCTCCCATTGCTAATATTAAAGGTATAAAGGTTGCCATTACAGCATTTTCTTTTAGATGGTATTCAAAAAAGCCAATCACATATGCCCCAAGAATTCCTCCGATTAGTCCAATTAATAGCCATGGTAACCTAGCTCTACTAATTACAAATAATGAATCTGAGGATTCTACTTTTTCAGAAATTCCACTCGCCATCTGGTAATCTTTTTCTGCTTCTTCTTTAATTACGTCTAGGGCATCATCAATGGTAATTCTCCCAAGCAATTTATTATTTTCATCTACAACTGGGACAACAACTAAATCGTATTTCTCCATTTTTAATGCTACAGATTCTGAGTCTTCACTTGCCAAAACTGAAATAGAATCTTTTTTATAAATATCTTTTATTAAAGTTTCATCAGATGTATATAGAAATCTTTTAAGGGATAGTATTCCTTTAAATTTATTGGAAGAATCCACTACGTAAATAGTGTATACTTGATCTACATTTTCTACTTGTTCTCTTAGTTTTTTAAGTGCATTTTTTACTGTCCAATTCCAATCTGCAGAAACAAAATCTACATCCATTATACCACCTGCACTATCTTCATCATAGTTCATTAGCATAGAAATATCTGAGGAGTGTTCCTCGTCTTTTAACGCTTCGAGAACTTCTTCTTGGACATCTTCCGGTAAATCTTGAATTACATCGGTCGCATCGTCAGCATCCATTTTTTCTATGGACTCGGCAATTTCTTCTGCAGAAAAAGATTCAAGAAATTGCTCTCTTGTATCCTCATCAATTTCTACCAACACTTCAGAAGCTAATTCTTCATCTAGTAATTGATATAGATATTGAGCTTGTGGAAGATCAACTATTTCCAATATTTCTGCAATATCTGCAGGATGCAAAGGATTAATAGCATCTACTATATAGCTATTGTCTTCACTTTCAAGTGCTGAAATTAAATTGTTTATAAATTCTTTAGTTAATTCAAATTGCATTCAAAAAAGTATGAAATATAATTTAAGCGAAAATATGAATTATTAACTGGATTTTAGCTAGTTAATTTTGGATTCTATCATCTTTGTGATTTCTATAAAGTTTTCAATGGACAGTTCTTCAGGCCTTTTAGTTAGTAAAATATGGTCAATTTTTTTGTCTCCTAATATAGGTTTAAGTGAATTTCTAGCCATTTTCCTTCGTTGATTAAAAATGGCTTTAACAATTATAAAAAATAATTTTTCGTCACAATCTAGTTCAATTATATTATTTCTAGTGATTTTAATAACACCAGATTTTACTTTTGGTGGGGGATTAAAAACTTCTTCATTTACAGTAAATAAATATTCTACATTGTAAAATGCTTGAATTAAGACAGATAAAATGCCATACTTCTTAGATCCTGGTCCCGAGCAAATCCTTTCAGCAACTTCTTTCTGAAACATTCCCACCATTTCATCAATTATTGTTCTATTTTCATAGATTTTGAAAAGTATTTGAGATGATATGTTATAAGGGAAATTTCCAGTAATAGAGTAGTTTCCTTTAAATATTTTAGTCCAATCAATTTTTAAAATATCTTCATTATGAACTTTCAAAGTCGGATAAGCATTTTTTAAATAGGTTATTGATTCAGTATCTAGTTCATAAGAAATTAAATCAATATTTTCATGCAAGAGATACTTTGTCAAAGCGCCTGTTCCAGGGCCAATTTCAAGTAATTTAATTTTTTTAGACTTTAAAATAGCTTCAGATATTCGCTGGCTTATTTCTTCATCTATTAAAAAATGTTGTCCTAAGTACTTTTTTGGTTTTACATCCATTATTCAAAAGATTGCACATCTATAAATTTTTTGTAAAAGCTATTTTTAGATACTAATTCTTTATGACTACCAATTTCAACAATTTTACCATTGTCTAAAACTATAATTTTATCAGCATTTTGAATAGTTGATAATCTATGAGCTATAACTAAAGAGGTGCGATTTTTCATTAATCTATTCAAAGCTTCTTGAACAGCTTTTTCAGATTTGTTATCTAGGGAAGAAGTGGCTTCATCTAAAATAAGTATTTCAGGGTTTTTATAAATTGCTCTGGCTATGCTTAATCTTTGTTTTTCACCCCCCGATAATTTATTGCCTGCATCGCCTATAAACGTATTGTATTTTTTATCAAGGTTTTGAATAAATTCATCTGCATTGGCCATTTTAGCAGATTGTAAGACTTGAGAATTTTCTATTTCAACCCCAAAAGCAATATTATTTATTACAGTATCATTGAATAGAATAGAATCTTGTGTTACTACTCCCATTAAGTTTCTAAGCTGACTTAGATTAATCTCTTTTATGTTTTTATTATCAATATGTATACTTCCTTCAACAATATCGTAAAACCTGATTAATAAATCTGCAATTGTTGATTTACCTGCCCCGGAATGACCTACAATAGCTACCGTTTCTCCTTTTTTTATTTTAAATGAAATATCTTCTAAAACCTGTTCCTGGTTATACTTAAAAGAAACGTTGTTAAAACTTATTTCTTTATTGAAATTAATGGGGTGTGGGGTTGCAGGAGTATTTTTAATTAATTGATCTTGTAATGTTATTTTTTCAATTCGTTCTAATGCTGCGATTCCCTGAGATGAGTCATAAACAGCTTTAGAAATAGATTTGAATGGACTAATCAGCTGAGAAAATAAAATAAGATAACCAATAAAAACATCTGGCTGAATAAACTCGTTTAGAACTAAATTACCTCCGTATAATAAGACGCCTGAAGTTGCCAAAACTCCCAAAAATTCACTTATTGGAGATGCCAAGTAAATTCTTCTATTTATCCCGAGCATTAAGTTGTAAAGTGAATTACTTTTCTTCTGGAATTTGTTATTCATAAAGTATTGAGCATTGAAACTTTTTATAATTCTTAAGCCAAATAATGTTTCTTCAGTCAGGGATAAAATATCTCCCAAATTCTCTTGTCCTTTTTTAGATCTTTTCTTTAAACCATTACTAATTTTTGAAATAATTAGTCCCGCAATAGGCAAGAACAATACAATGAAAAAAGTCAATTCAAAACTTATAATAAAAAGAGTAGCAAAATAGCCAATAACATAAAATGGATCTTTAAAAATTGCGTTAGTAGTTGCTTTTATTGCAAGTTCAGTCTCTTTTAAATCTGCAGAAAATGTTGATAATAAATTCCCTTTTCTTTCATCAGAAAAGAAAGACATTGGAAAAACTAGTATTTTTTGATACATTTTTTCTCGTAATTTTTTTACTGAACTTTGAACTAAATCTGAGAGAAAAAAAGTGCTTAGGAATGTAAACAAATTTTTCAAAAAAACCATTATTACTAAAAATATACAGATCAATATTAGAGTAGAATACCTTCCTTCACTTATTGCATGCTTGGCCAAGTAATAATTCACTAAGCTTAATACTCCATCTTTTGTCCAGTTGAAATCGCCATTGTAGGAGCTAATTGTTTTTTCAAAAATAGCAGTGGAAGAATTGAATATAATTCTTAATAAAGGGATAATCATAGCAAAGGAAAAGATAGAAAACACCATTCCTAAAATATTAAATCCTAGGTTCAAAAAAAGTGTTCTTTTGAATTGTAAGGTTATTTTAGCTATTTTAATTAAGTTTTTCATCTTTAATTATCTTTTGTAAAGTTAATATACTTCCTTAATTGCTATTATCAACTATCAATATCCCTAACTATTGTGTTAAAGTGGTCTCTTTTTCTAAATTTGCAACCTAAATGAGTGTAAGACAAGAAAAAATAGCTAGTGTAATTAAAAAAGAGCTTGGAACATATTTTCAGAGAAATGCAAATTCTATAGGTAAAGGGGCAATGGTTACCGTTACAACAGTAAGAATGAGTCCGGATTTATCTATTGCTAAAGTTTACATAAGCATTTTTGGAGGAAAAGACAACAATGACTCATTTGACCATATTTATACTCAATCAAGTTCTATAAGATATGAGATTAGTAAATTAGTAAGAAACCAATTGAGAAAAATTCCAGAATTGCATTTTTACAGAGACGATTCGTTGGATTATGCCCAAGAAATAGACAATTTACTGAAATGAAAAATCTCTACAAATTTCTCCTTAATAATCTTCCAAGGCCACTTTTAATCAGACTCAGTTATTTATTCAAATTATTTGCACCATTGGCTTATTATGGAAATGAAGTACATTGTCCAGTGTGTGAAAGAGATTTCAGAAAATTCTTATCTTATGGGTCCAATACCGCGCACAGAGAAAATGTTCTATGTCCTTATGATTTAACATTGGAAAGACATAGATTGATGTGGCTTTATTTGAAACAGAGTTCTTTTTTCAAAGTGCAAATTCAAAAAGTACTTCATGTTGCTCCAGAACAATGTTTTTATCCAATTTTTAAAAAACAGAAAAATCTGATTTATACTACTGCAGATATGGAATCTCCAATTGCTGATTTACATTTTGATTTACATAATATTCCTCTTGAAGATAATTTATATGATGTTGTTTTTTGTAACCATGTTTTAGAGCATGTTCAAGACGATCATCAATGCATGAAGGAGCTGTTTAGGGTAATGAAATCTGGAGGATGGGGAATTTTTCAGGTTCCAATTGATTACAATAATGAAGTCACCTATGAAGACTCTTCAATTACCGATCCAAAAGAAAGAGAAATTCATTTTTGGCAAAAGGACCATGTTAGATTATATGGCCTCGATTATCCAAAAAGACTAGAAAAAGCAGGCTTCAAGGTAGATTTTTTTAATCCCAAAACTGATCTTAGGGGAGTTGATTATGAAAAATTAAGATTAAATTCTTCGGAAATCATTTTTATAGCTCGTAAATAATGTCTAATAAATCCTTCATTATTAATCAACTTTCTGAACTCAATAAAGTTTCTAAAGAGATTATTGAATTAACAAAATCTTATAATTTATTCTTGTTTGAAGGAGAAATGGGCAGTGGGAAAACTACTCTTATTAATTCTATAGTATCTATTTTAGGAGTTAAAGATGCTAATTCTCCAACTTTCAGTATTATAAATACCTATTTAGGGGACAGTAGTCAGACTATTTATCATGTGGATTGTTATAGAATTGAAAATGAAAACGAGGTTGAAAATATAGGGTTGCTTGAATTAATAAATGATAAGAATTTATGTTTTATTGAGTGGCCACAAAATATTTATAACTTTTTACCATCAAATTGCGTATGGGTAAACATAGCAATAGATAAAGATTTACGAAAAATTAATATTAAGACATGAGTTTATCTGGAGATGCACTTAAATCATTAGCGCTTCAAGCTTCACTTTCTCCACAAGAGGAAATGCTAGAAACTAGCCAGAAGAATCAAAATTTATATATTGGAATTCCTAAAGAAACGGAGCTTCAAGAACAACGAGTTGCATTAGTGCCTGGGTCAGTAAGCTTTTTAGTAGCAAATGGCCACAGAGTAGTAGTTGAAACTGGTGCTGGTGAAAACGCTAATTTCTCTGATTCTGATTACAGCGAGTCTGGTGCCGAAATTATATACGATACTAAGCAAATATATAAAGCAGATATAATTCTTAAGGTAAGTCCCCCCAACGACAAAGAAATTGCTTTAATGAAGCACAAGCAAATACTTTTTTCTGCTTTACAGATTACTGCACAACCAGCAAATACATTAAAAAAATTAATGGCTAAAAAAATTACTGCTATAGCCTGGGATTATATTGAAGACAAGAGTGGTTCTTTTCCTTTAGTTAGGTCTATGGGAGAGATAGCTGGGACTTCTTCCTTCTTGATTGCAGCAGAGCTTATGAGTAATGCTAATAATGGAAAAGGATTGATGATGGGAGGAGTAGCTGGAATAACTCCGCCAGAACTAGTAATAATTGGTGCTGGTACTGTTGGGCAATTTGCAGCTAGTGCAGCTTTAGCGCTTGGTGTTTCTGTAAAAGTATTTGATAATTCTTTATTTAAATTAAGACGCCTTCAAAATGAAATTGGACAAAAAGTTTTTACTTCAGTCATTCAACCTAAAGTTTTAGAAAAAGCTTTAATGAGATGTGATGTAGCCATTGGTGCACTAAGTGCCCCTCATGGAAGGACTCCTTGTATTGTAAGTGAAGAAGTGATTAAGAAAATGAAATCAGGATCGGTTATTGTAGATGTTAGTATAGACAAAGGAGGGTGCTTTGAAACGTCTAAAATTACTACGCACCAAAAGCCGACATTTACTAAGCATGAGGTTATTCATTATTGTGTTCCCAATATTGGTTCTAGAGTTTCAAGAACGGCAAGTTTTAGTTTAAGTAATATTTTTTCTCCATTATTAATTGAAATTTCAGAAACTGGAGGGTGCGAAAAATTAATTCAGTACTCAAAAGGGTTTAGGCACGGAGTGTATATTTATAATGGAACATTGACTTCATCCATATTAGGAAAGGCTTTTAATATCCCATACAAAAACTTGGATTTACTTATTTCAGCACTTTAAAAAAAGTCTTTAACTTACGTATAGACTAGATTTCACAGCATCAACAATTTTTTTAACGCTTGGAAGTGCTTCATCTATTAAGACTTTAGAAAAAGCAAAAGGCGTATCTGCTTGCATAACTCTCATTACAGGTGCGTCTAAGTAGTCAAAGGCATGTCTTTGAAGATGGTAGGCAATTTCACCAGATATTGAGGCAAGTGGCCAACTTTCTTCAACAACCACACATCTATTGGTTTTTTTAACAGAACTTACAATTGCATCATAATCAATTGGCCTTACAGATCTGAGGTCAATTACTTCACAAAAAATACCATCCTTAGCAAGTTCTTCAGCTGCTTGAAATACAACTTTTAAAATTTTACCAAAAGAAACTATTGTTATGTTGTTCCCTTTTCTTTTGATATCTGCTTTTCCTATAGGTACTAAATATTCACCTTCAGGAATTTCACCTTTATCGCCATACATTTTTTCAGATTCCATTATAAGAACAGGATCGTTGTCTCTAATTGCAGATTTTAAAAGACCTTTCGCATCGTATGGATTTGAAGGGGTAACTACTTTAAGCCCAGGAACATGGGCATAAAAAGATTCAAAGCTTTGCGAATGAGTTGCAGCTAGTTGACCTGCTGGACCATTTCCACCTCTAAATACTATTGGGCATGAATATTGTCCTCCACTCATTTGAAGAATCTTTGCTGCGCTATTAATTATTTGATCTGAAGCAAGGAGTGCAAAATTCCAAGTCATAAATTCTACAATTGGTCTGAGCCCATTCATAGCTGCTCCAACAGCAATTCCTGCAAACCCAAGTTCAGCAATTGGAGTATCGATTACTCTT
Organism: Crocinitomicaceae bacterium; assembly: GCA_002713405.1. Classification (GTDB taxonomy): domain Bacteria; phylum Bacteroidota; class Bacteroidia; order Flavobacteriales_D; family Parvicellaceae; genus MED-G20. The sequence goes on from PAST01000012.1 coordinate 65,382, forward strand.
TTAGCGCCAAACTCGTCCAACATTCCTTGGGAAACTTTGTATGCTCCATTGTACTCAGCGACTTCTTCACCCATCAGAAAGACTGTTTCATCTTTTCTCATTTCCTCTACCATTGCTTCTCTAAGAGCCTCTCTATATTGAACTATTCTCATATTTAAAATTTGGCCAAAAGTAAATCATAAATAAGACTTTTTAAATTAAATTAATATTTTTTTAAAAAATTATTTTAAAAACTATTATTTAGGCTAATTTTATTGTGAATTAACAACATTATACAATTGTTCTAAATAGAATTCTTTACCTTTAATAAAAAAAATTTAAATAAACTTTTTTGAATGAAAATATTAGTGTGTATTAGTAAAGTGCCAGATACTACAAGTAGAATAAATTTTGTGGATAATAATACAAAATTTGATGAAAATGGAGTACAGTACATTGTAAACCCTTACGATGAGTGGTATGCTTTAGTTAGGGCTCTGGAATTAGTGGAAGCTAGTGGTGGAACTGTCACTACAATAACAGTTGGAACTTCTAAAGATGATCCTACAATTAGAAAAGCACTTGCTATTGGAGCAAATGATGCTGTTAGAATTGATGCAGATCCAACTGATTCATTCTTTGTTGCTAAACAAATTTCTGAATATGCAAAAAATGAAAATTTTGATATCGTAATGACAGGAAAAGAAACCATCAATTACAATGGGGCTCAAATTGGTGGGATGCTAGCGGAATTACTTGATATGCCTTTTGTTTCTTTGGCAAATAAATTAGATGTTAATAGTACTCAAGCAACTCTCCAAAGAGATGTTCAGGGTGGAATAGAAGTTGTTGAAGTTGATTTTCCCTTTGTTCTAAGCGCATCAAAAGGAATGGCAGAACAAAGAATTCCTAATATGCGAGGAATCATGGCAGCTCGTACAAAACCTTTAAATGTTATACCACCTACAGATCATAACAAATTGACTTCCGTAGTTAAATTTGAATTACCTCCCTCAAAAACAGGTTGTAAATATTTAGATTCTGAAAGCATGGATGAATTAGTAGAATTATTACACAATGAAACAAAAGTTATATAAATATGTCAGTTTTAGTATTTGTTGAAATTAAAAATAAATTAAGGAAGGCTGCTAAGGAAGCCATTACTTACGGAAAGAATTTAGGAGAAGTTAACGTAGTTACTTACGGAAATGCAAGTAACGAAGTTCTTTCTGAAATGGGAAATTATGGTGCTAAAAATATTTTAGTTTATAGAAAGATTAATGAACCAAATGACCAAGTTATTTCTAAACTTATTTTTAAAGTAGCAGAGAAGCTTAATTCGGAATTTATACTGCTTTCCCAAGATCAAACAGGAAAATCTATTGGACCAAGGGTTGCTGCAAAATTGGAAGCAGGACATGTTTCAGGAGCTATTTCCTTACCTGAAGTGTCAGATGATTTTATAGTAAAAACAAATGTTTATTCTGGAAAAGCAATTGCTTACGTATGTATCCATTCCGATAAAAAAGTTATTTCTATACTTCCAAATTCAATTCAACCTGTAGAATATAAAGTAGATCCAATTATTTCAGAATTTAAGGAGGATTTAGGAAATGGAAGAATTAAAATTGTGGATTTAAAACAATTAGGAGATGGTATACCATTACCTGAAGCAGAATTAGTGGTTTCTGCCGGTAGAGGGTTAAAAGGTCCTGAAAACTGGGGAATAGTTGAAGATTTAGCTAAATCATTAGGTGCTACTACGGCATGTTCTAGACCGGTTGCAGATATTGGATGGAGACCTCACCATGAACACGTAGGCCAAACTGGTGTTGCCATAAGGCCGAACCTTTACATTGCGGCAGGTATTTCTGGGGCGATTCAACATTTAGCTGGTGTAAACGGAAGTAAAGTTATTGTTGTCATTAATACTGACCCAGAAGCACCATTTTTTAAGGCTGCAGATTACGGTGTGGTTGGGGATGCATTTGAAGTGTTACCAAAATTAACTGTTGCAATCAACAATTTTAAAGCTTCACAAAGATAATTTCTTATTATTTAGTTACCTTTATATTTAACCTAGAAATGTAGGTTTACAATTTTTACAATGGAGAAAATCAAGTTAGATATTGCTGGATTGTCCTACAGTCAAACTCAGTCTGGAGCTTATGCTTTAGTTCTTTCTGAAGTGATTGGCAAAAGAAGATTGCCAATTATTATAGGTGGTTTTGAAGCTCAAGCTATCGCAATAGAGTTAGAAAAAATGACACCGAGTAGACCTTTAACCCATGATTTGTTTAAAAATTTTTCCGATCATTTTAATATAAATTTAGTTGAAGTAATTATCTACAATTTGGTGGAAGGGATTTTTTTTGCAAAACTAATTTGTGAGCAAAACGGAAAAGAAGTAGAAATTGATTCTAGAACTTCCGATGCAATTGCTTTAGCCGTTAGATTTGAATGTCCTATTTACACTTTTGAATTTGTCTTAAGTTCTGCGGGTATTATTTTAGATGAAGATGATGCTGAAGACTTGGAGGATATGAGTTCTGAGATAAACTTAGAAGAAGTCACTAAAAATCCTACTGAAAGAATGAGTCTTAAAGAACTCAAAAAGCATCTAAAAAAATCAATTGATAATGAAGATTACGAATCAGCTTCGAGATTTAGAGATGAAATTAATAAAAGGAAAGAAAACTAAAATTTTCAAAACACTAATTTTTTATTTGACCTTTAACTTTTTACTTATAGGTTGCTCAAAATCAATTGAAAACAAATTAATTGGAGATTGGCAAATTGATTATATAGAGTTTAAGGATCAAAATATCTCTAATGTTCCAGATAATGAAAAGTACACAATGAAATTGTTAAAAGAAAACAACAAAAAACAGTTTTTAATAGATGGTGTTAAAGGGAATTGGGTACTAGATGATTCTTTGTTATTATTTGAAAATATTCCAGAGTCAAAAACTTATATTGATTCTATGTTTGTTCTTAATGACATAAATGGAAATTCTACAATTATTCTTCAAAATGGGGATCAAAAAATTGGTACAATTAAAAACGGATTGGTTGTTCCAGAAAAAGTAATATATAAAATGAAAGTTATTTCTGTTAACTTAGAACAACTTATTATTCAAATTGATGGAGATTTTCATACATACAATAAAGTAAATTAATATTTTGGATATTTCATTTGTTTCTATTTTAAGAGGTATAATAGGCATTGCAGTTGTTATTTCAATAGCATTTATATTTAGCGAGAAAAAGTCGAAAATACCTTGGAAAATTGTAGGTGTTGGTCTTTTATTTCAAATTGTTTTAGCATTTTTAATTTTAAATCCTTTAGGGACTTCTTTTCTTGAATATTTTAGATTAGGTTTTCAACTTTTAGGAAAAGTGTTTGTTGCTATTCTTGATTTTAGTAAAGCTGGAGCTGATTTTCTTTTCGGATCTTTTTTAGATACAGAAAAACATGGGTTTCTCTTTGCATTTCAAGTATTGCCTACTATTATCTTTTTTTCAGCATTAACGAGCTTGTTGTTTTATTTAGGGGTGATTCAAAAAATAGTTTATTATTTTGCTTTGATAATGACCAAATTTTTAAATCTTTCTGGGGCGGAAAGGCTTTCAGTTGCGGGAAATATTTTTTTAGGACAAACAGAATCTCCACTAATGATTAAAGCTTATTTAGCAAAAATGTCTAGATCTGAATTACTTTTGGTCATGACTGGGGGAATGGCAACATTGGCTGGTGGAGTCCTTGCAGCCTACATTGCTTTTTTAGGAGGAGATGATCCTAGCGAAAGATTAATATTTGCAAAGCATTTATTGGCGGCCTCTTTTATGGCAGCGCCTGGAGCTGTAATAATATCTAAAATTCTAATCCCTCAATCCCAAGAAATTGATTCAAATGTTGAGGTTCCCAAAGAGAAGATTGGTAGTAATGTTTTAGATGCTATATCAAATGGAACCGTGGAAGGACTAAAACTAGCAGTGAATGTTGCATCTATGCTTTTAGTCTTTATAGCATTTCTTGCGATGGGTAATTTTATACTCTTAAAATTAGGATCTTTTACAGGATTAAATTCTCTTATTAATGATTTTAGTAATGGTCAATTTTCGGAGCTTTCACTTCAAGTTATATTGGGCTATATTTTTGCTCCTTTAATGTGGCTTTTAGGAGTTTGTAGTGAGGACATCACTATTGTCGGAAGGTTAATTGGCGAAAAATTGATAATGACGGAGTTTATTGGATATATAAGTCTTGGTGATTTAAAATCTGCAGGATCTTTTGCACAAGAGAAGTCCATAACAATGGCTACTTACATGCTATGTGGTTTTGCTAATTTTGCATCAATTGGTATCCAAATTGGAGGAATTGGTTCGCTAGCTCCTAGTAAAAGAAAGCTGCTTTCTGAATTAGGAATCAAGGCTTTATTGGCAGGAACATTGGCGTCTCTTTTATCTGCTACAATCGTTGGAATGACTTATTAACTTTTCGTTGATAAGTTTTTAAACCATTTCTTATTTTTTGAATAAATACATTCTATTTTTAATGCATAAAATCTTTATGAAGCAATACCATAAATTATTATCCCATATTCTTGATAAAGGTGTTCAAAAAGGAGATAGAACCGGAACTGGAACCTTAAGTACATTTGGATATCAAATGAGGTTTGATCTTTCAGATGGCTTTCCACTTCTAACCACAAAAAAACTCCATCTAAAGTCTATAATTCACGAATTACTTTGGTTTATTAAAGGTGAAACAAATACCAAATATTTAAAGGAAAATAATGTTAAAATATGGGACGCTTGGTCTGATGAAAATGGAGATTTAGGTCCGGTTTACGGTCATCAGTGGAGAAATTGGAACTCCGATGGAGTAGATCAAATTAGTATTTTAATTGATCAAATCAAAAATAATCCTAACAGTAGACGGATGATTGTATCTGCATGGAATCCAAGTGTTTTGCCAAATACTTCAGAGAGCTTTTCAAAAAATGTTGCTAACGGTAAAGCTGCTTTGCCGCCTTGTCATGCTTTTTTTCAATTTTATGTGTCTGAAGGAAAATTATCTTGTCAATTGTACCAGAGAAGTGCAGATACTTTTCTTGGTGTTCCATTTAACATAGCATCTTATGCTTTATTTACCATGATGATTGCTCAAGTAACTAATTTAGAGGTTGGAGATTTCATTCACACATTTGGTGATGTTCATTTGTATAATAATCATTTAGAACAAGCAAAAGAACAATTATCTAGAGATTTTCGCAGTCTTCCTACAATGAAGATTAATTCGAAAATAACTGATATTAACGATTTTAAGTATGAAGATTTTGAGTTAATCAATTATGATCCACATCCACATATAAAAGCAGCAGTTTCCGTATGATTATTTCTATAATAGTGGCTATCAGCAAAAACCAAGTTATTGGAAAAAATAATCAATTAATTTGGCACCTTCCAAAAGACATGAAATTTTTCATGGACACAACTATGGATACTGTTGTGATAATGGGAAGAAAGAATTATGAAAGTATTCCAAAAAAGTATAGACCTTTAAATAACAGAAAAAATGTTATTATTACTAGAAATAAGTCCTATAATGCAGAGGGTTGCACTGTAGTCAATAGCATCGATGAAAGTTTAAAAGTTCTTAATAATATTGAAAACAAAGAGGTTTTTGTAATAGGAGGTGGGGAAATTTATAAAAAATTCTTAGAAAAAGGATTGATAGATAGAATGTATATAACCCATATTGACGAATATTTTGATGGTGATACTTTTTTCCCTGATGTTAATTATGAATCTTGGAAATCTTCTGATATTCTTTACCATAGTAAAGATTAGGTAAATCCTCATGACTTTAAAATAACGGTTTACGATAAATTAAATTAGGCTACTTTAAGTTTGCTAATCTTTGATTTTGAAAACTGTTTTTCAGCATAAGACAAATCTATAACTAATTCCTTTATTTTTTGATCTGGAGCGTTAAACATGGAATCTGTTAGTATAGCTTCGCATATGGACCTTAGACCTCTAGCACCTAAATTCAAAAGCATTGCTTTTTGAACAACAAAATCTAAAACTTCTTTCTTAATAATTAGATTTATTTCATCCATCTCAAATAATTTGACATACTGTTTGGTAAGTGCATTTTTTGGTTCGGTTAAAATACTCAATAAAGTTTCTTCACTTAGCGGATGGAGATAAGTTAGAACAGGAAATCTACCAATAAGTTCTGGAATTAACCCATATTTTTTTACATCAAGCTGATTAACATTTGATAGCATTTTTTCATTATTAAAATCTGCATCAGAAAATGTGTTAAATCCAATAGACTGACTTTTCACCCTTCTCTCAATTATTTTAGAAATTCCATCAAAAGCTCCCCCGCATATAAAAAGTATGTTTTTGGTGTCAATTTGAATCATTTTTTGTTCAGGATGCTTTCTGCCACCCTGTGGAGGGACATTTACTATTGTACCTTCCAAAAGCTTAAGCATTGCCTGTTGTACACCTTCCCCCGAAACATCTCTTGTAATCGATGGATTATCACTTTTTCTGGCAACTTTATCAATTTCATCTATAAAAACTATGCCTCTTTCTGCCGCTTCAACATTGTAGTCTGCCGCTTGAAGTAATCTAGAAAGGATACTTTCAACATCTTCACCAACATAGCCTGCTTCTGTAAGTACTGTTGCATCTGCTATACAAAATGGTACTTTTAAAAGATTAGCTATGGTTTTAGCAAGTAGTGTCTTACCAGTTCCAGTTTCACCAACCATAATAATATTGGATTTTTCAATCTCAATATTATCATTGGTTTTATTTTTTTGAATGAGTCTTTTGTAGTGATTGTAAACAGCGACCGACAAAACTTTCTTAGCTTCATCTTGTCCAATGACATGCAGCCCCAAATTTTCTACAATTTCTTTTGGTGTTAGAAGTTTTAGAGTATTTTCAATTTCATCTTTGGATTTTATTCCACCTTCTTCTTTAACTATTAAATGAGCTTGAGTAATACAAGAATCGCAAATATGACCGGTAATTCCAGCAATAAGCACATTTACTTCTTTCTTTTCTCTACCACAAAATGAGCACCTTATACTATCTTCTAAAGTTTTTGACATAGTCTATTTTCTAGTTAATACTTCATCAATCATCCCATAATCTTTTGCTTCTTGAGATGTCATCCAGTAATCCCTATCACTATCTTTCCAAACTGATTCATAATCTTTTTTAGTATGGTGAGAAATAATATTGTAAAGTTCTTTCTTTAATTTCTGAATTTCCCTAGCAGTAATTTCTATATCTGAAGCTTGACCTTGTGCACCTCCTAGTGGTTGGTGAATCATTACTCTGGAGTGTTTCAATCCAGTCCTTTTTCCATCTTCTCCAGCACATAGTAATACTGCTCCCATAGATGCTGCCATTCCTATACATATGGTAGAAACATCTGGTTTAATATATTGCATGGTATCATAGATTCCAAGACCTGCATAAACCGATCCACCTGGTGAATTAATATATATTTGAATATCTCTTTTAGAATCAATAGACTCTAAAAAAAGCAACTGTGCAGTAATAATATTAGCAACATAATCGTCTATAGCAGTTCCTAGAAAAATAATTCTATCCATCATTAATCTTGAAAAAACATCCATTACCGCAATATTCATTTGCCTTTCTTCAATAATATTTGGAGTCATTCCAACAGGCACATTTGGTAATATCGAACTATAACTATCCAATGTAGAACTGGATATTCCCATATGTTTTATGGCATATTTTCTAAACTCTTCACTACTGTTCTTCATAATATTTATCTTTTTTTAAAGTTAGGAATTTATTGAGTTAGCTCTGCAACCTTTTTAGTAAAATCTTCATGAGCAATAAACTTATCGTTAATTTTCAAAGTGTTTTTTAGATATTCCATTACTTTTTTATCGTAAATCATATCGTTGATTTTTCTTGCTTCATCGTTATTTGAAAGCACTTTTTGTGCTGTCTTTTTTAACTCATCTTCTTCGGGAATCATCATTCCATATTGAACGTATTGGTTGCCCATTAATTCCATGGTGAAATTCAATAATTCCTCCCCTTCTACTTTTAATTCTTGATCTTTAATAATGAAATTTTCAATTAATTGCCATTTTAGACCTTCAGCATATCTATCATATTCCTTTTCGATATCCTCTTTTTTCGCTTTTTTGTTGGAAGAAAGTATCCATTTTTTTAAAAAATTATCAGGCAATTTAATTTTTAGTTTTTTAATAAGGGTTGTAGAGATTTCATCTTTTAAAAGTCTATCTATATCTGTAACAAACATTTTATTTAAATCTTCATTTACTTTAGCTCTAAATTCTTCTTCATTTTTAGCTTCACCAGCACCATATATTTTGTCAAAAAGTACTACATCAATATTTGCAGGCTCTAAAGTTTTAACTTCGTTAACAGTCATTAAAACATCATTTATGTAATGTTTTGCTTTTTCTTTATCAATTCCTAGCATTGCGGCCATGTCCGCCTCTCCTCTTGAAATTTTCCTAGGGTCTAGTTGAAAAGTGTCTGTAGGCTTACAACCAGTAAGTTTTCTTTTTGATTTTTTATCTGTAATGAATTCCAGCGATACCGTAGAACTTTGATTAAACCCTTCAATAACTACGTTTCCACTCTGGTCTAATTCTTTAAAATTAGCCATTATCATATCTCTTTCCCCAGCTTTTTCTACACTAGTAAGTTTTCCGTATCTTCTAGCAAAGTCATCTACCTGTTTGTCAATTAGTGCTTCATTAATTTTTGGTTGGTATTTTGTATACTTCAATCTTCCAGGTAAATCAGGTAATATTTCTGGAGCTAATCCCAATTCGTATTTAAATTCAAAGTCAGAAGGTTGGCTCCAATCTATTTTTATTTTTTCGTCTTCAATTGGAAGAGGGTTCCCTAAAATATTAAGCTTATTTTCTGTTATGTAATCGTAAATTGACTTGTTAAGTATTTTATCAATTTCTTCTGCTAAAATGGAAGACCCATATTTTTTCTTGATTATACTTGTAGGAACGTGCCCTTTTCTAAAACCTGGAAGTTGCATTTGTTTTCTATGATTTTTCAATGAAGACTCGTAAGAAGTTTTATAATCCTCGTTCGAAATTTTTACAGTAAGAACAGCATTTAGGGCATCAATTTTATTTACGCTAACATCCATTTTTTTTATTTAATGTAAAAATGGCATAAAGCTTTCTCTATGCCATTAGGTTATATAGTACGGGTGAAGGGAGTCGAACCCCCACGCCTTGCGGCACTAGATCCTAAGTCTAGCGTGTCTACCAATTCCACCACACCCGCGTTTATTGTAATGCTCTTAAAAAGCAGTTTGCAAATTTATTCAATTTTATCAAATAGAAAAGCTCAAAAATAATTTTCTGCTACCTTTATAGTTATATTTTTGCAAATAATATGTTATCAATTGATCTTTCAGAAATAAGAGTTCCAAAAGCTCATCATTATTTATTAAGCGCAGTAGGTCCAAGGCCTATTTGTTTTGCAAGTACAATAGATGAAAAAGGCAGACCAAATCTAGCTCCCTTTTCTTTTTTCAATGTATTTAGTTCCAACCCACCAATTGCTGTTTTTTCACCTTCTCGTAGCGGAAAAACAGGCCAACATAAAGATACCTTTAATAATGTTCAGAAGGTAAAACAAGTTGTTATTAACTTAGTTAATTATAAAATGGTGGAACAAATGTCTCTGACAAGTTCCCCTTACTCACCTGAAACAGATGAATTTGTTAAAAGTGGCTTAACTCCTTTAAAGTCAGAATTAATTAAACCATTTAGAGTAAAAGAAGCTCCAGTTCAAATGGAATGTGAAGTAATTGAGATAAAAGAATTGGGCCAGAGTGGGGGAGCGGGAAATTTAGTTATTTGCAAAATTTTAAAGATGCATATTGCTGAAGAATTATTAAATGATGAAAAAATGATAGATCAAGAAAAAATTGATCTTGTTGCAAGAATGGGCGGTGATTGGTATTGTAGAACCGATAGTAAATCCATGTTTGAAATTAAAAAACCCATAAGTACGAAAGGTATTGGGTTTGATCAGATTCCAAAGGAGATATTAAATAGCACTATTCTCTCTGGTAATGATTTAGGCAAACTTGGAGGAATTGAAGCTTTGCCAGATGAAACCGATGTTAACGAGTTTAGATTAATTGAGCTTAGTGAACTTTTTTTAGAATTTGAAGACAAAGCAAAAGCATTGGAAATTGCATTACACAAAAAAGCCAAATATTTTTTAGGCAAAAATCAATTGGATGCAGCATGGAAAACGCTACTTTCGTTTAATAATTAAATAGAACAATGGAACTTAAATTAAATGGGAAAGTAAAGCTAATTTTAGATTTACAATCTTGGGACTCAGGCTTTACAAAAAGAGAATTTGTAATTACTACCAATGAACAATATCCTCAAGATGTAAAATTGGAATGTATTAAAGATAAAACAAGCCTTTTAGATGGTTTAGCTGAGGGGGATGAAGTAGAAGTATCTTTTAACGTGAGGGGAAATGAATATAATGGTAAATATTATGTTAATTTACAAGCTTGGAGACTAAATAAAAGCTCTAGTGAATCTGCAGCCAGTGAACAAGCTCCATCCGAACCAGATTTTGAACCAGTTGGTGACGACGACGATGATTTACCATTTTAATTAAAGCTTAAAATGTCCCTCATTGAAAAATATATTAAAGGGATAAGGGTTTTATTACCATCTCCATTTTCCATAGCTTTATTATTAACTCTTTTTGCCATCTTTTTGGCCTTGATATGGCCCAATCAAACCTTATCAGAAAATCAAAATTGGTTAAATAAATTAACAATTATTTTAAATTCATGGAATGATGGTCTTTGGAATGTAAAGGGCCTAGCATTTGCTATTCAAATGATGTTGATGCTATTATTGGGGCACGTGTTAGCCTTAAGTAAACCTGTTGATTCTGCAATTAACCAACTTCTTCCATTTTGTAGTAATAATGCTAGAAGTGCATTAATCATCACATTTTTCACTTTGACTGTAAGCTGGTTTAATTGGGGTTTAGGACTGGTTTTTGGCGCTGTTTTTTGTAAAAAAATAATGAATTATGGTGCTAAATCTTCTATGGCATTAAATTATGGTTTAATTGGGGCTTGTGGTTATTCAGGATTAATGATATGGCATGGTGGAATTTCAGGTTCTTCCTTGGTTAAAATAGCTGAAAGGGGACACTTAACAGATTTAGCTCCTGAAAGTGTAAAAAGTAATGTTCCAGAGCTAATAGATTTTTCTAAGACCGTATTTTCTAATATGAACATTGCTGTAACATTTTCTTTGTTAGTTGCTTTGCCAATAACCATGTATCTTTTAGGAAAAAAAACTAAAGTAGTAGTTCCCAATGTGAAGATGTTAACATATAAAGACCATCAAAAAAGCACTTTAATTGGTATTGAAAAATTTGACCATTCAAAATTTGTAGGTTTGGTTGTTGGTTTTTTTATCCTATTATTTTGTGGTTATTTGGCAATTAGTCATCCATATACAAGCTCTTTTCAGTTTATTAACCCTAATTATTTGAATTTAACCTTTCTTGGTTTAGCGCTAGTTTTTCATGGTAAGGTTTATGCTTTTTTAAAAGCAATTGAAAAAGCTATTGGAGGAACTGCTGGTATACTCATTCAATTTCCTCTTTATTTTGGCATTATGGGTATTGTTAGCGAAACAGGAATTATAAGTGATTTAGCAGCTTATTTTCAAAGTATTTCAACAAATTATACCTATCCAATATTTACTTTTATAAGTGCAGGAATGGTGAACTTTTTTGTCCCTAGTGGAGGCGGTCAGTGGTATATCCAAGGACCTCTAATTATTCAATCTGCAGTTGAGATGGAAATTCCATTAAACAAAAGCATTATGGCGATGGCTTACGGAGATCAACTAACTAATATGATGCAACCTTTTTGGGCGCTTCCGTTATTGGGTATTACTGGGTTAAAAGTAAAAGATATTCTTCCTTACACTCTAATAATGATGGTAGTTGGATTTATCATTTTTACTTTAGGGTTACTGATTTTCTAGCTTAAAAACTAAAATTTAAAATTAGAATATTAAGATTAATGAATAACTATATGTCATTCCAATCTGAAAGATTGATAATTAGACCAACTTTAGAACAAGACGCAGAACTGATTTATCAATTAATGAACTCTCCAAAATTCATTCAATATGTAGGAGATAGACAGCTTTATTCTGTGGAGCATGCAGAAAAATATATTCAGGATAAAACTCCCTCAGTTACATTCTCTTGGATATTCTAATTATTCGTTAATAAATAAAAAAAATGGTGCTAAAATTGGTATTTGTGGACTTTATATTAGGGAAGGACTAGATGGTATTGATATTGGATTTGGTATTTTACCAGTACATGAAGGGTTAGGATATGCTTTTGAGTCCTCATCGAGTATAATTAAAGCTGGATTTGAAGAATTAGAAATTTCAGAAATTAAAGTAATTACGAATAAAGAAGATATTTCTTCTCAAAGGATACTATTTAAATTAGGGTTTAATCTTAAAGGAACGATAATGCTGCCAAATGAAAATGGTGAATTGCTTTTGTACAAAATTGAAAAGTAAAGTCTTATTTATATTCTATCTAAATAGCGAATAAACGATTATTTATTCAATTATATTTTATAAAGCTATGACTTTGACATTACATTGTTTACTACATTTGTAGTACGTTATTAAACATTATGAGTAAATCTACTTTTTACACTTCCATAGGATATAAAGTACTGATGGCCCTTTCAGGATTATTTTTAATGTTTTTCTTGCTTCAGCATCTTGTAATAAATTCACTTTCCGTAATAAGCCCAGATGCATTTAATGAAGCATCTCATTTTATGGGGACCAATCCATTGGTGCAGTTTTTATTGCAACCAGTATTAATTTTTGGAGTAGTATTTCACTTTATAATGGGTTTTTTTCTTGATTTAAAAAACAGAAAATCTAGAGCTATAAATTATGCTTACAATAAGCCTTCAGCAAATTCATCTTGGGTCTCTAGAAATATGATAATTAGTGGATTAACTATACTAGCTTTTCTAGGACTTCACTTTGTAGACTTTTGGATTCCAGAAATTAACGTAAAATATATTCAGGGAGATATGTCAGGGCTTATGAACAATGGTGAATTTAGATATTATCATGAATTACACGAAAAGTTTAATGCTCTCCCAAAAGTAATTGCCTATGTAATAGCATTTGTTTTTTTATCTCTTCATTTATTACATGGATTTCATTCGTCTTTTCAAAGTATTGGAATTTCTACTAGTAAAACAAGATTAGCTTTCTATAAATTTGGAAATATTTTTGCCTTGGTTGTTCCAATTGGCTTTATAATAATTGCATTGTTTCATTTTATAATCCAACATTAATAATTATGGCATCATTAAATTCTGGCATACCAAAAGGGGAGTTGAAAAATAAGTGGACTCAATACAAAGATTCAATCAACTTGGTCAACCCTGCCAACAAAAGAAACATTGATGTTATAGTAGTTGGGACTGGCCTTGCTGGAGGATCTGCATCTGC
>PAST01000013.1 GCA_002713405.1 Crocinitomicaceae bacterium
TCCATAGTTCAATTCAACCTTATTTAGAAACTATTCAATATTATTCAGACACCTCAACAAAAAAATATAGGAGTAAACTAGGAAATAAAATATTTGAGCATAGTTTATTAGATGTTACTCAAGATGATATTCATATTACAGCAGATCCTCTTTTTAATTTTACTCTTGGTCCTAAAAATGAAGACTTAGATTACAGATACTTTAGCAATGTAAGAGGATTTAGAATTTCTGGGGACTTAAGTGATAATTTTTCATTTGAAACCAGGTTCTATGAAAATCAATTTTTTTATCCGTTATATCTTCAAGAGAAGTCTAGTCAAAGAGCAAATCCACAAATGGGGGTTGATGGCATAGCATATGGAATTGGCAGGGCAAAACGTTTTAAAGACAATGGCCACGATGCAAGTTTGGCAAATGGATATTTAAGTTTTTCTCCAACTTTAAAGATTAATTTTCAATTTGGACACGGAAGACATTTTTTTGGAGATGGATATCGGTCTTTATTAATTTCGGATTATGCTTCTGATTATCCTTATGTAAGCGGGCAGTATTTTCTGTTTGACAAAAAAATTCTTTACAAACATGTTACTTCTTGGATGAAAAACCTAGAAAGAATACCTACAGCTTCAACTCCAGAAGCATTATTTATTCCAAAGTCAACAAGCTTTAATCAATTATCCTATAGTCCTAATAAAAGATTTTCAATTTCTTTATTTGAAGGCGGTGTTTACCAATCATTTGATAATCAAAATGGGGTGATTAGTCCAGACATAAGTTTCTTTTTACCAATAATAGGGACAAAAGCAATAGATGCAGACACTACAAATAATATTATTTATGGGTTTAATTGGTCTTTTTTGTTTTTTGATAATCTTAAAATATATAACCAAATAGCCTTAAAATCTTTTAATTTTTCTAGCGGATTTCAATTAGGTATTAAATGGCTTAATCCGTTAAAAACTTCTAATTCTTTTTTTAATTTAGAATGGAATGTGTGTCCCTCAGGTCTTTATTCTATGAGACAAGACCAGGTTAATCAAAGCTACTCTCATTTAGGGCATGAATTAGCCCATCCTTTAGGTTCAGGATTCCATGAATTATTAATTAGAGGACAATTTTCATATAAAATGTCATTCTTTAGATTTAATTATAATTATGCAAATTTCATGACAGGTTATAGCGGCAATGAAAATTTTGAACCCTTAGAAAATTTACTCTTTAGTATTAATTCTGAAAACAACAGATGGTTTTTAAATACTAGTATTGGTGTAATGTTAAATAAAGCAACAAATATGGAAATTTCTATTGGACACGTTACAAGAATATACAATAGTTTAGCAGAGAATTATATTTTTCTTAGCTGGCGAACTAATTTAAAAAACGATTATTTTGATCAATAAACTTATATTTTGAGAGTATTATACATATTAAAATTTGGTTTTTTAACAGCTTTGCTTGTTGTAATTCTAAAATTGTTTTTAACTATAAATAATACATTTTTACTAATTTTTGTTCCTGTAACCTTTTCATATTTTAATAATTTAATTTATAGCTAATTTTAACATTCAAAAAAGTTGAAAAAAAACATTTTAAATATTGTAGGGTTATTAGCTATTCTTAATGTCTTTTCTCAACAATATATTTATGGCGACCTACACAGTAGGTATAAGATGGAGAAATATATTTGCTTTCAGGGAGAAAACAAGCATACTTTGTCTAAACCTTATCAAATTGAGGGGAACATAAGCAAAATATATCAAAATGGAATATGGGATTTTTCTGCTGTAAGAGACTCTTCACACATTATCATTTTGCCATTTTTATCACTCCAAGAGGCAAATACACCTTCCATAGCTACTAGAAAATTAAATTATTCATCAGGTTTACAATTTAATTATTTAAGTCCTGATTTTTTTTCCCAGATTAGAATTGGCTTTCAAAAAGGATTTGTAGATAATAGTAGGTTCTCATTTAAAAGACCCTATGCACCTTCAGCCGGATATTTAGATGATACTAATTCTTTTTCTTTTAAAAACCCTATTTTCCAGGGAATTCTGTCTTATAAGATTAACGATTATATTACATTATGTGTTGGAAATGAAAAAAATACTTTTGGTGATGGATATAGATCTCTTTGGCTTTCAGATTTTTCACCAGCATATCCCTTTTTAAAATTGGAATCTACATTTTGGAAAGTCAAATATGTAAATCTTTGGTCACTACACGAAGATCGATATTCAAAGGGATTTTCAAATTTTAAATGGGCATCTTCCCATTTATTAAGTTACAATGTGACTAAATGGATGAACTTAAGTATATTTGAATCAATAGTATGGCAAAATAAAGACACCCTTGTCAACAGGGGGCCAGATATTAATTATTTCAATCCATTTATATTTTTTAGACCAGTAGAATTTGGTATAGGTTCAGCAGATAATGCTCTTCTTGGTGCAGGTGCAAAGTTTACAATTGCTAAACACTATTTAATTTATTCAAGCTTTATATTAGATGAATTTTTGCTTAGTGAAATTAGTAATAGAACAGGCTGGTGGGGAAATAAATATGGCATTCAATATGGAATAAAGATATTTGATATTTTTAAACTAGATGGATTATATTCTATTTTAGAATTTAACTCTGTTAGACCTTTTACTTATTCACACATAAGTTCAAAACAAAATTACGGACATAAAAATCATTCTTTAGCACATCCATTAGAATCAAATTTTCATGAATTTTTAGTTTTATTGGGTTATCAAAAAAATAATTTAGATTTTTCAGTACAGTATCATTTTCAGAAATATGGAATAGATTCAGCAAATATTAATTTCGGAGGAAGTATGTTTGAGTCTTACATTAATAGGTATGGTAACTATAACCAGAAAATTGGCCAGGGTAATTTAGTGAATCAGCATTTATTCATTGTACAATTTTCTTACATGATTTCTGCTCTTACAAACACCAAAGTTTTTTTTAGATTAAACAGTTTGAACTCGAAAGATATGAATGATATTAAAAATAATAATCAATTCTTTAATATTGGTATCTCTTCCAGGTTGTGGCAATATCAACAAGATTATTGATTGAATCGTTCAACATAACTTATAATAAATAAGAAATTGTACTAATTTCGCGTAATTATTAATTATAGTTTGGATAGTATTACAAAATTATCATTCACTTTAAAGATAAGAGGTTATATAGCTCTTTTAAAGCTTAGGCTTTCTAGTTTGGTTGTAATGTCAGCTTTTTTTGGGTTTTTACTAGCTGATGGAAACCTCTCATCTTATGTCTTTTTGAATTTAATTTTAGGGGGGTTATTAATAACTGGATCTTCAAATGGGTTTAACCAAATTATAGAACATAAAACTGACGAATTAATGTCTAGAACATTTTCCAGACCACTTCCTTCAAAAGTTTTAAGTATCGCAGAAGCTTTGATATTTTGCATACTTACCGGATCTATCGGGCTATATCTCCTTGCTAGCATTAATTTTAGTTCATTTATTCTAGGACTATTAGCAATGGTTATTTATACTGTAATTTATACACCGTTAAAAAAAATAACTCCCTTTGCAGTTTTTATTGGTGCAATACCAGGTAGCATTCCTCCTTTGCTTGGATATATTGCTGTATCTAACGATTTTGGATTAGAACCTGGTATTTTATTTATAGTTCAATTTTTTTGGCAATTCCCTCATTTTTGGGCTCTAGCTTGGAAATTAGATGATGATTATAAAAAAGCAGGATTTAGATTACTCCCTAGCGGTCATAGAAATCAAAAAAGTGCATTTCAAATAATGTTATATTCCGCATTTTTGGTTCCGGTTTCTATGCTTCCGTGGGCATCTGAGATGACAGGAACTTGGTCAATGTGGTCAGCAGTTGTTGTTAGTCTCATTATGTACTATCCGTCTATTAAACTTTATTTTACTTTAGATATAAAGTATGCTACACAATTGATGATCATGTCATTCTTATATCTTCCAATTATATTTACCATGTATTGTTTTAATCAGATATAATCTTTCTATATGCAACAATTTAGTTCCAATAAACAAAGAGAAAAAGTTTACATAGCAATTGTAATAGTAGGATTAATTGCAAGTATTATGCTTTTTGCTGGCCTTTCAAGTGCGGTATTAGTTAGGAAAATGGACAAGTTTTGGGTTAATATTAATCTTCCTTTTGCATTTAAAATTAGTACTATTTTAATATTAATAAGTAGTATATTTATTTACTATGCTGTTAAAAAGGCAAAAAAATCTGATAAGAAAAACACCTTATATTTACTTGTTTTATCTCTTATTTTTTCATTGGCATTTGGGGCTTTTCAGTTTAAAGGCTGGAGTAAATATTTCAGCCAAGGAAATGCGATTAAGTCCTTTATCACCTTCGTATATGGACAATATGGACAATCTTATATAGTTTATAATGGTGAAAATCCAATTGAATATGATGGAGAGAATTATATTTTTAACGGGGACGTAATGCAGACTAATTCTGTTGACGAATTAAAAACTTTTCTAAGACAAATTTGTGGCTACGAATCTACTTTCCAGGGTTCGAATTTAAAATTATCAAACTACAATAATCCATATTCAATTTTCGATATTAAAAAGAATTCCAAACTAGAAATGTCCAGTACAGGTCTTACAATGAATAATTCCCCTCTTTCTGAGGGTCAAAAGGATGAACTATTTAAATTTTCTTTTGGAGTATGTAACGATCAACCCTTTTTTATGCTTAAAGGAAAGTATGGGGAAGATTTTTCGATTGCATTAAATGGAGAGGATTTAATCTACAATAAAAAGAAATTGTATTTCCCTGCAAAAGAGCTTTCAGACAAAGAAAGAGAGGCAATTAGTCAAAAAGTTTACCAATCTGGCAATGAATATATTGTTAAAAATGGGAAGATATATTTAGAGGACAAAGTAGTATCGNATTTTGAAGNATATTTTCAATTAAAACCNGGATTAAATATTCATATTAAAAATGATTTTTGGGAAAGAACAAAAGAAGAATTAAATGCAAACCAGTACGCTGAGTTTTATCAGACATCTAATGTCTCTAGTAGTTTTGTTTGGGTTCTTACTTTTATTCATTTTTTACATTTAATAATGTCAATTTCTGGGATTATAGTGGTTAGTTTTAGAGCNAATAAGGGATATTATAATTCTGAAAATATTTCTGGTCTTAAAGCGATTGAAGTTTTTTGGCATTTTGTGGGACTTTTATGGCTTTACTTATATGTTTTTTTAGAATATATTAATTAAACTTGCATTGTTAATTTAAATATATGGCTGGACAATCGGAAAATATTAGTAGATCAGAGCTTTGGGGAGGGAACGGCTCTCCTTTTAGAATTTCTTATGGGAAACAATGGATGTGGATGTTTTTGGTGTCAGATGCNTTGACATTTGGTGGTCTTTTAACAGCTTATGGTTTTGCAAGGCACCAGGCTCCTTCCTGGCCAATTGGTGAAGAAACTTTTAATGCTATGCCATTCTTAGGCAATGGTTATCCTCTCTTATATGTTGCTTTAATGACCTTTATATTAATTGTAAGCTCTGTTACAATGGTTTTAGCAGTTGAAGCTGGACACCGATTAGATAAAAAAGGAGTTGTTAAATGGTTGTTACTTACTGTATTNGGTGGTTTATTTTTTGTAGGTTCTCAAGGTTGGGAATGGTACCATTTTATTCATGGGACCCATTTTGGATCTATACTCACACCAGAAGGATGGGCAGTTGTAGATTATAACACTGCAAACGAATTAATATTGAGAATGGGTAGAGGTTTGACAGTGACAGGAGCAGAAGCCAAATCATTATTTGATGGTGCTACTGCAACTATGCAGGGAGCCAATTTAATAGAAAATGAATATGCTCCACTAGTTCCTCAGTATGCCAATTTTTTCTTTTTTATTACAGGGTTTCATGGGTTTCATGTTTTTTCCGGAGTTGTATTTAATTTTATAATTTTAGTTAATGTTATTAGAGGNGTTTATGATAAAAGAGGCCATTACGAAATGGTAGAGAAAGTTGGACTTTATTGGCATTTTGTTGATTTAGTATGGGTTTTTGTTTTTACATTTTTCTATTTACTGTAATTTTTAATCAATGGAAAGAGACGATTTAATTCAAGATAATAATTACTCTGTTTCGGCTAATCATGACGAAGCACATGGAGTAGTTATAAGAAAAAAAATATGGAAAGTAACAGGAATACTTACTCTCATAACAGTTATTGAAGTCTTAATTGGTGCTTTTATAAAACAATACGATGCTGCTGGTGATGACAATTTTCTTTGGCCATATGTCAAAGTTGGATTCCTAGTTTTAACTATTGTTAAAGCAGCTTACATTGTATTAATCTTTATGCATTTAGGAGATGAAAGAAANAGTTTTAAGTGGGTGATTTTAGCACCTTACATTTTATTTATTGCTTACCTTATATTTATTTGCNTAGCAGAGTCAACTTATTGGCATGAGGTNTTTCAAGGTGAGAATAGCATAAATCCTTAGTTATTTTGATTTTTCGAAGAAAAGGATTTTTAATCTTAGCTCTTATTTTTGGTGGATTCCTCTCCTCTCTTGGTTTTTTACTTTTAGGAGATGCAGAATATAAACCTCAGCCTGTCTTTTGCGAGTTAGANGCTCCTTTCAGTATCATTGATTTTAAAGGAGATACAATATCTTCTTGTGATTGGAATAATAAAATTATTTTATNCAACTTTTTATCACTTGAATGTCCTACTGATTTTGAAAAATGCCCATTTAGACTAGAGTGGTTTAAGATTAAAATTTATAACGAATTAGTGGGTAATGCTGGTTTTGACGATGTAATTGTAGTCACCTCTTTTTTGGAATCTTCTCAGGACATTAATTACCGTATTAAAGAATTTAGAGATTTTAATAAAATTGATAGCGAAAAATGGATTATGACTGCTTCAAAATATATTCCATATTTTGACAATGAATTTACCAGAGGTAATCCCTGGACAAAAAAAGATACGATCTTTGGGTTTGACAGGCAAGCTCACTTAATGACATTATTGGTGGATAAAAAACAAAAAGTAAGAGGTAAATATTTTACTTATAATTTTGGAGAAATAAGAAGAATTACCAAAGAAATAAGCCTGCTTTTAAAAGAGGAGCAANGAAATACAGTGTTTAAAGGCTTACCAATTTATGGAAATAAAGACTTTGATTCTTCAATAGACAAAGACACTCTTTACCATCAAATTCCTGATTGGTCTTTTGAAAATCAAAATTCTCAAATTATATCATCTGAACAATTGGATAATAAAATTAAGTTGGTAGATTTCTTTTTCACTAGTTGNCCAACTATTTGTCCTCAAATGACGCTCAATATGCGTAATATACAAAGTATACTTAGAAAAAACTGTCTCACAGATATAGAATTGTTGTCTTTTACCGTTGACCCCTTGAAAGATTCATCGGAAAAACTTTTAGAATATGCAAATTCTTATAATGTTGATTCCACCAATTGGAACATGTTAACTGGTGATCAATCTACCATATACGATCTTGGTGTTAATGGGTTTTTGGTGCCAAATCAAGAAGACGCATTAGCTCCTGGAGGATTTCTACATTCTGAAAAACTAATCCTATTAGACCAGTATAATAGAATAAGAGGATATTACGATGGAACTGATTCCTTAAATATTCCAATTATTGTTAAGGATATCCAATCACTACTTTAAATTGTTTAGTCAATTTTTATTTTTAAATATTTTTAATCTAATTTTGAAATCAAATTTAAGAAATGAGTTTACCGTCTGCATATTTAACAAAAGATGATAAAAAAGCAAATATTATAATTTTAAGTGTATCTGCTGTTGTCTTTCTTGCTGTAATAGTTTTACATGAACTTAATTTGAAAATTCAAGTAGATTTTAATCCTCATATCTTCGCAAAGTTTAATGCAGTTATCAATGGTACAGTATCATTGTTATTAATTTTAGGGTTATTTTTTGTAAAATCTAAAAAGTACCATCTTCATAAAAGAGTTATGAATCTTTCTATTATATTGTCTGTTTTGTTTTTATTGTCTTATATAGCGCATCATCTTTTAGCAGAAAGTACAGTTTTTGGAGGNGAAGGAAGCATTAAATCAATTTATTATTTCATTCTTGTGTCTCATATAATTTTAGCTGGATTATCACTTCCNTTTATTTTATATACAGCATACAGGGCTTCAATTGCAGAGTTCGGAAAACATAAAAAGTTAGCTAGATATGTTTATCCAGTATGGTTATATGTTGCTATAACTGGAGTTGTTGTTTATTTTTTAATATCTCCTTATTACACATGAAAGTAGTTTATAAATTTATATTACTCTTTATATTGATTATTTTTCAATTACAATCTTTCTCTCAAGGTTGTTCAACTTGTAGGGCNCAAATAATAAGCAGTACTAAAGATGATTTAACTATTGGTAATGGACTCAATACTGGAATTCTTTTTTTAATGATTGTACCATATATTATTCTTTTTTTTCTTTTTAGAAAACATATTTTCAATATTTATAAGTCTTTTAAACCAAATTGAGTTTTTTATTGGTTTTAATTTTCTTATAATTATATTTGTGCGATAGTTCTTTTATTACTTATCAAGAAAGGTGGAGGGAAAAGGCCCTTTGAAACCTTAGCAACCCCAAAATAGGAAGGTGCTAAATCCAGATTTAAAAATCAAGATAAGAGATAAAGTTTTAACAAATTTCAATCTCTTTCCCAGGAAAGAGATTTTTTTTTGACCAAAAATGAGTAGTATAACAGAAATAGCCAAAAAGAGAATTTTGATTTTAGATGGCGCCATGGGGACCATGATTCAGCGTTATACTTTAAAGGAAGCAGATTTTAGAAAAGGATGGTTTGAAGATCATCCAAGTCCTTTGAAGGGTAATAATGATTTATTAAGTTTAACCAGACCCGATATTATCAAAGAAATTCATTCTGCATATTTTAATGCCGGAGCCGATATTATAGAAACCAATACATTTTCTGCAACTAAAATTGCTCAACTTGATTATGAATTACAAGATTATGCCTACGATATAAATTTTCAAAGTGCAAAAATAGCTTGCGAANTAGCCAATGAATTTACAATCCAAGAACCAAATAAACCTAGATTTGTAGCTGGTTCAATAGGCCCTACAAATAGAACTGCATCTATTTCACCAGATGTAAATGACCCAAGTTTTAGAAATATATCTTTTGATGAGTTAAATGAAGCTTATCAAGAACAAATAAATGGATTAATTGATGGTGGTGTTCATTTACTACTTATNGAAACTGTTTTCGATACATTAAATGCTAAGGCAGCTTTATTTGCGGTAAATCATATTTTCGAGTCAAGAGCTATCAAATTACCCGTAATGGTTTCGGGAACTATTACTGATGCCAGTGGAAGGACTTTAACTGGACAAACTAGCGAAGCATTTTTAATATCTATGTCTCACTTTCCATTATTTAGTATTGGTTTAAATTGCGCTTTAGGAGCTNCAGATATGTATCCATACTTAAAAACTTTGGCTAAAAAAGCTTCTTTTTTAATTAGTGCTCATCCAAATGCAGGGTTACCCAACGAATTTGGAGAATATGATGAAACCCCAGAAAAAATGGTAGATCAAATAGAGTTCTTTTTAAAAGATGACTTAATAAATATTATTGGGGGTTGTTGCGGAACAACTCCAAATCATATAAAAGCAATTGCTGAGTTAGCCTCTAAATATTCACCAAGGAATCAATTTTAAGTATGAGTATTCTAAAAGACTTTAAGGGCAAGTATAAATACAAATGGGATGAACTGCCATTTATGAAACTTAGTGGATTAGAGCCCTTAGTTTTTTCGCCAGAAACTAATTTTATAAATGTTGGTGAAAGGACTAATGTTACTGGGTCTAAAAAATTTCTTCGATTAATAAAGGAAGAAAAATTTGAAGAAGCAATAGATGTTGCTAGAGAACAAGTAGAAGGTGGTGCCCAAATTATCGATGTTAATATGGATGAAGGNATGTTGGATGGAGAAGCATCTATGAAAAGATTTTTAAATCTTATGGCAGCTGAGCCAGATATTTCTAGAATTCCTGTAATGATAGATTCTTCAAAGTGGACTATTATAGAAGCTGGGCTTAAATGTCTTCAAGGAAAAGGAGTAGTTAATTCTATTTCATTAAAAGAAGGCGAAAATCAATTCAAAACTCAAGGAAAATTAATAAAACAATATGGAGCTGCTGTTGTTGTAATGGCATTTGACGAAAACGGACAAGCTGATTCTTATGAAAGAAGAATTGAAATCTGTCAAAGATCTTACAATATTTTAGTAGATGAGGTTGGATTCTTTCCACAAGACATCATTTTCGACCCTAATGTTTTCCCCGTAGCAACAGGGATGAAAGAACATAAAAATAATGCAGTAGATTTTTTTAAAGCCACAAGATGGATAAGAGAAAACTTACCTGGGGCTCATGTAAGCGGAGGAGTGAGTAATGTTTCTTTCTCTTTTAGAGGTAATAATACTGTAAGAGAAGCCATGCATTCTGCATTTCTATACCATGCTATAAATGAAGGAATGGATATGGGTATTGTAAATCCCTCAATGTTGGAGGTTTACGACGAAATTCCTAAGGATTTGCTAAAGAAAGTTGAGGATGTTCTTCTTAACAGATCAGAAAATGCGACGGAATCTCTTCTTGATTTTGCTCAAAATGTAAAAGGATCTGCTAAGCAAGAACAAAAAACAGCAGAATGGAGACTTAATGTAGTAGAAGAAAGGCTAGAATATGCACTAATAAAAGGAATCACTGAATTCATTNAGTTGGATGTGGAAGAAATTAGAAAAAAGGTTGCTAAGCCACTAGAGGTTATTGAAGGGCCATTAATGAATGGAATGAATACTGTAGGAGATCTTTTTGGAGAAGGTAAAATGTTTTTGCCTCAAGTAGTTAAATCTGCAAGAGTAATGAAAAAAGCTGTGGCTTATTTAACTCCTTATATAGAAAAAGAAAAAGGTGGAGAGAAAACAAGTAAAGGCAAAATTTTAATGGCTACTGTTAAAGGAGATGTCCATGATATAGGAAAAAATATAGTAGGTGTTGTTTTAGGATGTAACCATTTCGATGTTATCGACTTAGGAGTAATGGTNCCCTCTAAGAAGATAATTGAAGAAGCTAAAAAACACAATGTTGATATTATTGGTCTGAGCGGATTAATCACGCCCTCTTTAGATGAAATGATAGATGTTGCAAGGGAAATGGAAAAAAATAATGTCCATATTCCACTATTAATTGGTGGTGCTACAACTTCAAGAGTTCATACTGCTGTTAAAATNGAGAAAGAGTTGCCATCAAGTTCTACAATTCATGTCTTGGATGCTTCGAGATCAGTTCCTGTAGCAGGAAAATTATTAGGGAATAACAAAGTAGATTATTTGAATGAGATTCGTTCTGAGTATGAAAAACTAAGAACTTATCATTTTAATAAAAAAGATCAAAAATCCTACCTGACTATTAAAGAAGCTAGAAGAAATAAGTTTCCTACTGATTGGAAGAATTTCAATTCTTCAAAACCAAATCATAGGGGGGTTTTTCATTTAAATGATTTATCATCTAAAGAAATTGCATCTTTTATTGACTGGACTCCATTTTTTCAAACATGGGAACTTCATGGAAGATATCCAAGAATACTTAAAGATGAGATAGTTGGGGAAGAGGCGAGTAAATTATTTAAAGATGCTCAAGAAATGTTAAACCACGCATTAGAAAAAAATTGGCTAGAGGTAGAGGCGGTTTATGGAATTTGGGAAGCACATACTATTGAAGATGATATATTTATTTTTGATGAAAAAGATGAATTATTAGCAGTCTCTCATTGTTTGAGACAACAAACTAAAAAATCTTCTAAGGCATTTAATATGTCATTGTCAGATTTCATTGCCCCAGAATCCACTGGCATCAAAGATTATATTGGAGCATTTGTTGTGACAGCTGGAAAAAAAATTGATCAAATAGCCAAAAAATTTGAAGAAAATTTAGACGATTATAGTTCTATAATGATTAAAGCTCTTGCAGATAGAATGGCGGAAGCAGCGGCAGAATATTTACATCAGAAGGTTAGAAAAGAATATTGGGGATATACTGAAGAACAGTTTTCAAATGAGGAATTAATAAAAGAAAAATACCAAGGAATACGCCCTGCTCCAGGTTATCCAGCATGTCCAGATCATACTGAAAAAGAAACCATATTTCATCTTTTAGATGCTACCAATAAAGTAGGAGTAGAATTGACTGAATCTCTTGCAATGTATCCAGTTTCATCCGTTTCAGGATGGTATTTTTCAAATCCAGAGTCAAAATATTTTGGGTTAGGAAAAATTAAAATGGATCAGGTGGAAGAATTAAGTAATAGGAAAAAAGTAGATGTATCTGTTATGAAAAAATGGTTATCACCTAATCTTGATGATTGAATGCCATATTAAATTCTTTTTCAAGCGCTAAACATTGACTATTGTCACAGACCATATATTTAACAACCCCACTAATTTCAAATGAACTTTTAAGAGGCTTAATTTTTTGATAAAAACTTGTTTTGTTTTTATAATAAGCCACTTTAGTTCCAAAACCTTTGTCATATTTAGTGATTGGTCTTTCTTGAAGAACTTTCCCTTTTAATAAATAGTTTTTTTGTTTTTCAAATTCTATAATAGTAGGTAAGGGTCCTTCGTTTGGAAAAGGCACATTAACTGCATACAAGTGCCAGTTGGAGTCAATTGTTGCATTAAATATAACTATTTTTTTCTGGGGAGAATAATTAATAGTCCAATTTACTGGGTGTTGAGAAAATGAAACTTGATAAATAAAAAGATAAATAATTGAATAAAAAGATTTCATTTAAGTTCTCTTGAATTGCTCCAGTCCAGTTCTTAGCCATTTTAGAAAATCTTGTTTATTTCCATGGTTAAGATAATCTGCAGAACCATTTGAGAGATCATCTCCATTTTTATCTAACATTCTGTAGTAAGGCTGAGAAAGGGACTTGTACTTTTTTGCTTGATAAGCACTCCATTTATCACCAATTGTGGTTACATTAATTACTTTTCCTGGTGCAATTTCTTCTTCAAAATGTTGGTCATCTGGAAGGGGTCTTTTGTCATCAACATAAAGAGAAATAATTACAACACTATCCCTTAAAATATTAAATACCCCTTCTTCTCCCCAAACTTTTTCTTCCATTTTTCTACAGTTAATACAAGCATGCCCTGTAAAATCTAAAAATGATGGTTTATTAACACTTTTAGCATAAGCTAATCCTTCCTCTAAGTCATGAAAAACCGGTAGCCCTTGAGGACCAGAATGTGTATTTTCTGTAGTATTATTTATCTGGTCAGTATTTGAATAAGTTCCAATTCCAATAGGTGATTCACTATAGCTCATTGGTGGAGGAAATCCACTAATTAACTTTAAGGGGGCTCCCCACAATCCGGGAATTAAATACATGACAAAAATTAAAACAGCTGTTGCTAATAATGTTCTAGAGACAGAAATAAATTTAATATCCCCATCGTTTGGAAGTTTGAAAAAACCAAATAAATACAAAGCAAGGACAAAAAATATTCCAATCCATATTGCTATAAATAACTCTCTTTCTAGAAAATGACCTTGCATTACTAGATCTGCATTGGAAAGAAATTTAAATGCTAAAGCTAACTCTAAAAATCCTAAAAATACTTTTACGGTATTTAACCAGCCACCTGACTTTGGTAAGGAATTTAACCATCCTGGAAATGCAGCAAATAAACCAAAAGGAAGTGCAAGTGCTAGAGAAAAACCAAACATACCTACAAAAGGGCCTATTCCTCCAATAGTTGCCGATTCTACAAGAAGAGTTCCAACAATAGGTCCAGTGCAAGAAAATGAGACAAGTGCAAGAGTAAATGCCATAAAGAATATGCCAATAAACCCACCTTTTCTAGAAGCAGAATCTGCTTTGTTTATCCATGTATTTGGAAGATTTATTTCAAAAGCTCCTAAAAATGACACAGCAAACAAAATAAGTAGTAAAAAGAAAAATAAATTAAAATAAATATTTGTTGAAAGGGAATTTAGAAAACTTGCACCAAATAAACCTGTTACAATGGTTCCTAATAAAACATAAATAATTATGATACATAACGCATAAAGTATTGCATTTCTAAATCCAGAAACTTTATCTTTAGACTGTTTAGTGAAAAAGCTTACTGTAAGAGGAATCATAGGGAATACGCAGGGTGTAATAAGCGCTGCAAAACCACTAAGAAAAGAAATTATAAAAATAAAAAATATAGATTTAGAATTAGTTTTGCTTTCTTCAATTTCAATGTCATTCTCTACTGCTAATTTCTTTTTAACTATCTCATTTGTTATAGTTTTTTTTTTCTCTTCTAAAGTTTTAGTAGAATTGAAAGTTTTATCACTTAAATTTTGTATGTCACATCCTTTAACTTTAACTTCAAATGGCCCATCGTATGGAGGCAAGCAATGACTATCGTCGCATGTTTGAAATGTAAAAACCCCTTTGATAACAAAATCTTTTTCTGAATTAACAATTACTTTTCTTGAAATTTTAATTTTTCCTTCATGAAGATATAGATCTTCTTTTGCTATATTATCATAAATACGTTTAACCTCTGGTTCATAAATAGAGTCCTCAATAATAAACATAGAGGATGTATCTAGAAATAAATTAGTAGGAATTGAAAAACTTTCTAAAGGAAGATTTGCTCCATTTATATGCCAGCCTTCTTCAATGTCAATATCTGCAATAATAGAAACTATACATCCTTTTTGAACAACATTTATTGAATATGTGACTTTATCTTCAGGGAACTCAATATCTTGAGAAAATAATTTACCACTTATGATTAGGGCAATACAACTTAAAAATAAAAATTTTATGTTTTTTAAATTTAATGATAACATTTGGTAAATTTACAACGATATCCTATTAAATTAAGAAATAGTTTAATTATTTTTCTCTTACGTCAGCAATGATAAAAAGTTGTATTCACGACTGCAAAATTTAAATTGATTCATAGGAAAACTTGTAACAAATACTAGAATTCTTATGTAACTTATATTTATCACTTATTAAAACTCCTACAATCCATACAATATCATTGTTGGATTCTAGTACATAAATATTTTCTTTTTCTAAAATGGAGATTTTAAAGTCTATTAAAATATCACTAATTTTTTTGCTTCCTTTCATCCCAAGTGGTTGAATTTTGTCTCCCCTCTTCCATTTACGCAATTTTAAAGGAAAATTTAGCTTAGAAAAATTAAAAAACTCTACATTATTATTGGATATTTCTAGTGAAGGAGTATCAGATAGATGGCCAGTTAGTTTAATAGGGCTTTCTATTTTTTCATTTTTTTTAATATAAAATATTTTGTTATTTCTTTTATTAGTTGTCTTTTTTGAAAGAATCAAATTATCTCTGTCTTTAGTAATGCGATGTGTAGAACTTTCTATAAACTTTCCACTTTGAGAATTACTTTCCAACCAATTGTTAATTTGCGAATAATTGAATCCAAATTTTTTAAAGAAATGGTACCATGCTTTTCTTGGAATATTGTTGTTGAAATTAATCAGAGTATGGTCTATTTTTTCCTTTAAATTTGGTTGAATAATTTCTTCTACTAATTGATTTAATAATAAATAATCTTCTCTTAGGAAATTTATAGAATTTGTCAATCCTTGTTCAAATTTTGGAAATTTGTTTTTTAGTCTTTGAAACACTTCATTTCTAATAAAGTTTCTCTCGTACTTAGAAGTTAAATTACTACTGTCCGTTCCATACTTAATTTTATTTTCTTGAACATATAATAAAAGTTGAGTCTTAGTAAATTGTAATAATGGTCTTAAAATTTTTCCATTTCTCTCTGGAATTCCCTTTAAACTACCTATACTATTGCCTTTTAAAGCGTTGAAAAGAAAAGTTTCATGATTGTCATTTTGATGGTGAGCAGTAAGGATATAATCTAATTTGTTTTCTTCTACCAAATCAATGAAAAATTTATATCTAAATTCTCTAGCTTCATTTTGAAGATTTTTATTTGGATTAATTTCAGCTTCTTTGTAGTAGAAATTCAATTTGTTTTCTAAACAATATTCTTTCACAATTAAACTTTCTATATCACTTTCGATATTTCTAAGTTGGTAATTTACGTGAGCTACTGAAATATTTAAACCTGCTTTTAACCCAATATCTAATAATGCCATTGAATCACTTCCCCCAGAAACACCAATTAAAAACTTGCTATTTATTTTTATTTCATGCTGCCCGAAAAATGCTAAAAACTTTTTATTAATATTATTAGTTATTGACATGCTTTAAATAGTGCCTCTGCTTTAATTAAGGTTTCCTCGTATTCTAATTTTGGGTCGCTATTAATAGTAATTGCACCTCCGACATGAAAAGATAATAAATGATTTGCTTTGTTGTAAATAAGTGTTCGAATTATTACGTTAAAGTCAAAATCTCCATTGGGGTGAATAATACCAAAAGAACCAGAGTACAATCCTCTTTTTGAAACTTCATATTCCTCCATTATTTGCATTACTTTAATCTTTGGTGCTCCAGTCATAGACCCCATTGGGAAAGTAGCTTTTATAATATCAGAGATTTTTTCATTTTCAGAAATATCGCAAGAAATAGTTGATATCATTTGATGGATATTTTTAAAGGTATAAACTTCTCTTAGCTCTTCCATTTTAACGGAACTTTTTAGTGCTATTTTACTTAAATCGTTTCTTACAAGGTCAACAATCATATTATTTTCTGCTTGATCTTTTAAGCTGTCTTTTAATTGTTTTTTTAAAAGCTGGTCTTTTATTGGGTCTAAATCTCTTTTTTGAGTCCCTTTAATAGGACTTGAGTACAGTTTATTCCCTCTTTTTTTAATGAATAGTTCTGGACTAGCGGAAATAATATAATGTTTTTCTAAATCTGCATAAAACCCATAAGGTGGATTGGTCAAATCCATTAAATTTTCAAAAATTAATTTGGAATTTAGATGTTCAACTTTTGAAATCCATTGATAACAATAGTTG
The DNA here is from genome assembly GCA_002713405.1 of Crocinitomicaceae bacterium. GTDB lineage: Bacteria > Bacteroidota > Bacteroidia > Flavobacteriales_D > Parvicellaceae > MED-G20. The sequence goes on from PAST01000013.1 coordinate 17,117, forward strand.
GCTTCGTAAAAATCTCCATTCTGTATATGCTCTTGAATTTTTATAATATTCTTTAGGTATTCTTCTTTTGAAATATTTGATTGGAATACTATTTCTTGATTAATTTTTTTTTCTTTTTCAAATGAATAATTGATGTGAATCTCATAAGGAACAAAACAATGGATATCTGGGAATTTCATGTTATCCTTATTTTTAGAATATAAGTCTTCTATATTGTTTTTTAAATCATAGGAGTAAAAGCAGATTATATAATCATTTTTATTGTTGTTAATAAAACTATCTAAATCGTCAAATAGTTTTGGATTTTTAACAGTTGAGCTCCAGGACGCTTTGACTCCCTTATAAAGTATATTATTGAAAAAAACCTCCAAAATTTAAATTTTTATAAAAGATAAATTCACTATAATTTATCCTTAATAATTTTATGAAGACCTTCAGCCCAATCATCATTATCATTAAGAGATGGAACCAGTTGAATTTCCTCACCTCCATGTTCTTGAAAAAGCTCACGATATTCTTCACCAATCTCTATAGTAGTTTCTAAACAGTCTGCAACAAATGCAGGAGAAAAAACTAAAACTCTTTTTTTACCTTCTTTTCCTAGTTTTTCAACCGTATGGTCTGTATATGGCTGCAGCCATGGGTCTCTTCCTAATCTAGACTGAAAACATGTAGAATAGGAACCTTTTTTTAACTTAAGTGCTTTTACAAGTAATCTTGTTGTTGCATAACAGGTTGCTTTGTAGCAATTTGAATTTAAAGAGTTTATTTCATCTTCACAAGAATGATCTGTACAAGGTTTCCCGTCTAAATATACTTTATCGACATGCCTTTCAGGAATACCATGATAAGAGAACATCACGTGATCGTATTTTTGTATATCAAATTCTTTTGCACGATTTACAATACATTTAATATAGTTGGGATTGTCGTAAAATTGGCCAATTACAGAAACTTCAGGTATTACCCACCACTTATTAATAATTTTAAATGCTTTTTCTATAGTAGATCCCGAAGATGCTGATGCATACTGAGGATACAAAGGGAATATGTAAATTTTGTCATAATTTTCCGTTCTCATTTTTCCTAACACATTTTCCATACTAGGAGAACCATATCTCATGGCAAGTTCTACGTCAAATTCTTTGAAAGCAAGTTTTTTTAATTTACTAGTTAAATTTTTCCCATAAGTTAATAATGGGGATTTACCACCACCAATTTTAAATAACTTTTTGTATTCTTTAGCAGATCTTGGAGCTCTTAGTGGAACTATAATTAGGTTAACTAATAATAACTGAGCAATTCTTCCAATGTCAATTACTCTAGGATCGTTAAGAAACTCTCTCAGATAAACTCTTACATCTTTAACTGAAGGACTATTAGGTGTTCCTAAGTTAAGAATTAAGACCCCAATTTTATTTTTTGTCATATTAGATGTGTAATGGTCTACTTTCTGTTGCTGCCAATGCAGCTTCCTTAACTGCCTCGCTGTAGGTTGGATGAGGGTGACAAATTCGAGCTATGTCTTCAGCACTTGCACGATATTCCATTGCCACTACTGCTTCCATAATTAAATCTGCAGCTCTAGGAGCTATCATATGAACACCTAGAACCTCATCTGTTGAGGCATCAGAAATTATTTTTATTAAACCTTGAATATCCATAGAAGCTCTAGCCCTTCCAAGAGCTCTAATTGGAAACTGACCAACTTTAAAGTCTACGTTAGACTCTTTTAATTCTTGTTCTGTTTTCCCAACTGCTGCTACTTCTGGCCAAGTATAAACTACNCCTGGTACTAAATTATAATCAATATGTGGTTTTTGATTGGCAATAAGTTCGGCCACAAAAACACCTTCTTCCTCAGCTTTGTGTGCAAGCATAGCACCTTTTACAACATCTCCAATTGCATAAACATTTTTTACAGAGGTTTGCAAATGGTCGTTGGTGATCACTCTTCCAGCCTTATCAGTTTCTACGCCAATGTTATCCAATCCTAATTTTTCAGTATATGCTTTTCTTCCGACAGAAACCAGACAATAATCTCCTTCAACAGAGATAATCCCTCCCTTTTTATTTTTCACATCTAGCTGTACTCCATTTTTAGTAGAATTCACTTTTTGAACAGCATGGTTAAATAAAAANTTAAATCCTTCTTTTTTTAAAATTTTCATAAGTTCTTTTCCTAGAGTTTTGTCCATAGTTGGTAGTAACCCNTCTTGGAATTCAACAATTGTTACTTGAGAACCTAATCTTCCATAAACAGAACCTAGTTCAAGTCCAATAACTCCTCCTCCAATTANAATAAGATGTTTTGGAACTTCTTTTAAAGAAAGAGCTTCTGTAGAGGTGATAATTCTTTTTTTATCAGGCTCCATTCCTGGGAAAAAGTTTGGTTTTGANCCAGTTGCAATTATTATATTTTCTCCAAATATTTTTTCTTTTTTTTCTCCATTTATAGAAATGGTATTTTTATCCAAAAAAGAACCTATTCCATGGTAAACTTTAATTTTATTTTTATCCATTANATATTGAACCCCATCACAAGTTTGACTTATTACTTCCTCTTTTCTTGTCATCATTTTAGGAAGATTTACTTTAGGAGTATTAATGTCAATCCCATGCTTTTCAAAATCTTGAAGTGCAGTTTTAAAATGCTCACTAGAATCTAAAAGAGCCTTTGAAGGGATACAGCCAACATTTAAACAAGTTCCTCCAAGAGTGTTGTATTTTTCAACTANAGCAGTTTTTAACCCTAGTTGAGCACACCTTATTGCAGAGACATATCCTCCAGGACCTGAACCTATAACAACAACATCGTATTTTTCCATCATAAATTATTTGAATACTAATTTAAACATAATGGTTAAAATCAACCGTTTGTTTTACCAAGATTAATNTGAAATCCACATTTTTTAAAATAATAGTAATAAATAATGACAAGTTCAATTATAATAGGCTTTACAAAAGNGTTAAATTCTTGGGTTAAAGTAAACCAAAATAAAATAGTTGTAAATATCAAAATCAACGATAATATTAAATACCAATAAGAAAAATTATTCCAGNTTCCTTTAATTAAGCAGTAAATTAAAATAAAGTGAAAAGGAGATGCCCAAAGTAAATTAAAATTCATTTTNGTTGCATTNTGATCAGTTCCTATCCACATGAACACTAAAACAACACCTAATAATCCGATTATAAATAAGTTAAAAGAGCTCCAAAACCCNAGTGCTTTATCTAATTTAAAAACAATTAATAATAGAGTTATTGCCAGTAAAACCCAACTATATACTCCAATNTTGCTAAGTTTATTTTTATTTTCAAAAGACTCAACAAGAGTATTTTTTNATTTAATNAGGNTTTTATTAGCTCCATTGTTTTGAACCAAGCTTTGGTCAAAGATCTGTTCAACATTAAGTGGAAGAAACATAAGATTTTCATTACTTACAAGAACATCTATTTTTTTCCCTAATACAAGGTCTATTCCCAACTTTAACCAAGGAAAAGATTCCAAATATTGATGAATAGTTTCTCTAAAAGTGAATTTATTGGATTTGGGAGATTGGTAAAAATTTATATTTTCTTTAAATACTTTTTTTATAATATCTCTTATCCTTGAAGAGCAGTTATCATAAAAAAATTCATACTTATATTTTCTATTTTCAGGCTTGTAATTCTCTTCAAGAAGTTGAATTATTTGATATTTCTCTTGATTACTTAAGTTTAAAACTTGCTCTCTGACTCCTCTTTTAGATTGGCTATACTCTACCATGAAATTAGACATTAATTGAATTCCCATATAATATTTCAATCGACCTTTTGCAAAATCATATCCAAATTGAAATTGACTCTCTGAAAATTCAAATAAGCCCCAATTCAAAACTAAGTCGTAACTATTTATAGGATTTTTTATTCTTAATGCACTATGCCCAAAAAGGGAATATATTTGAGCGCCTGGGTCACAAGTGAGAACACTAATTTCCGTACTTTCAATATTATCAGAAAGATTTAAACTATTTGAAAATACCCAAAAGGGTAAAAATAATAATAGAAAAGTTATTTTAAATATTAAAAATTTCTTTTGCATTTTTTGAAGTTATATTTCCAATTTCTTCACTGCTAATTTCGTAAATATCAGAAAGTTTATTTGCAATAATAGGAATGTAACTACTTTTATTTCTAGTCCCTCGGAATGGAGTAGGAGTTAAATATGGAGAATCTGTTTCCAAAACAATATTTTTAATATCAATATTCTTAACCACTTTGTCAAGACCACTGTTTTTAAAAGTAACTACTCCACCGATTCCTAATTTGAACCCGCCATAATTTAATATTCGATCTGCATCTTTCAAAGAACTGGAAAAACAATGAAAAACACCTTTTAAGTCTTCATCATTCACTTGGTCTAAAACTTCAAATATTTCATTGTAAGAATCCCTAGCATGAATAACTATAGGAAGTTTAAATTCTTTGGCCCAATTTATTTGGGTAATAAAAGCTTTTCTTTGAATTTCTAAATTTGATTTATCCCAATATAAATCAATTCCAATTTCGCCTATAGCTATGGTATTTATAGATTTAATAATGGGTTTTAAATACTCCAAATCATCTTCATATGATTCTTTAATATAGCAAGGGTGTAATCCAACCATTGGGTAGCAAATATTCTTATATACTTCGCATATTTTTATAACATCTGCTATTGAAATTTTATCAATATTTGGTAATATAAGTTTATTTACTCCACTATCTAGACATTCTGAAATAATTCCCTTTCGGTCTTCATCAAAGTCTTTGAGATAGATATGTGTATGGGTGTCTATGTACACAATATTTAGTATATATTAGTAATGTTAATTTCAGCACTTATTGACATAATTCAATAGAAAAGATTGAGTAAAGATAGTTATAAGACAAAATATTTCAAGGAATTAAATTCGTTAAGATTTATTGGATTTATTGGTATTTTTTTTGGACATGTTTTTTTTAGTAATAGTCCTGAAATAATTAATTCTAAAATTTATTCTACTTTATTTAATTATGGTAAAATTTTAGGATTTATTTCAATAGACTCCTTTTTCGTTCTCTCAAGTTTTTTAATTACATGGAAGGCTTTAGAAGAAATTAAATTTACCAGTAAATTTCAGTTTAAAAACTTTTTAATTAGAAGGTCATTAAGAATTTGGCCATTATATTTTTTAATAGTTTTTATTGGATTCTTATTAGAATATTTAAAATCATATTACTTCCTTGAATCAGAAAAATTACCTTCTTTATGGAATTTTATTTTATTTATTTTAAATTATGATATCATTGAGAACGGTTACAATTTTTTATTTTTTATGGTATTTATGTGGTCTATTTCTGTGGAAGAACAATTTTACGTTTTTTGGGCAATTATAATGAAATGGTTTAATAAATATCTTTTTGGAATTTCTTTCTTAATAATAATTATATCTCTCATTTTTAGAGTTTATTTTATTAATGATTCGCTATCTTTAAACTTCCACACTGCAAGTGCACTTGGAAATTTTGGAATTGGCGCTTTAACAGCAATTTTAGCATTTAAATACCCAAATTTTTTAAATAAACTTCAAAGCCTAACAAGAAGTTCAATTTTATTTTTTTACTTAATTATTTTTACTTTTTTTATTTTGATGCCTGTTCTGCTAGAAAATGATTCTTTTATTGTAATTCAAAGAGTATTATTTTCCATTTTCTTTTCTTACATTATTTTAGAACAAACTTATTGTGATCAATCAATACTTAAGGTTTCTAGAGTTAAGTACTTTAATTTTTTTGGCAACATATCATATGGTTTATATTGCTACCATGGAATCATGATAACAATATTTTTACAAATGAATGGATTATTAAGGGAGTCCTTGTTAAATAACTTGGTTTTATACCCGATTTTCATTTTCATTTCAACACTTCTAGTTTCCTATTTCAGCTTTAGGTTTTATGAATCTAAATTTTTGAAATTTAAATCTAAGTTCTCTTTTTTATCATCTAATTAAATACATCTTTCCAAGACCATTGTTAAAAGCTTTGTCTCCTTCAGAATATCTATGCTCAATCTCCAAATTATTGATTTCTGAAATCACCCTATATATATAAATTCCATTTGCAACTGGATCACCAAATTCATCTCTTCCGTCCCAGAAATATTTAGTCATATTTTTACCGATTTTTATATTTTCTATTTCATTGAGATGAATTTGCTTAATAAGTCGTCCATTAATATTCATTATTTGGATATCTAATTTATTAGGTATTTCAGCCCCAGTTAAGGTGAAAACAAAATGTGTTTTTGTTGAAAAAGGATTTGGATAATTATAGATATTGGTAATAGAAGAATTCTGAATTACTTCAAAGTTTATTTGGTATGGCTCATCCCCACTAGAATTCCCAGTTTTATCCTGACCTTGTACTCTTAATTTGTAGATTCCATCCTGGTTAAATATAGGGTCATACTCAATAATAAATTTATTTTCATCTTCGTTGATATGCCATTCTAAATTATTCATCGTACCATTGAAGAAGTTAATTCTATTCCAGACAGAGACGCTAGGTTTCATTATTTCAATTTGAAAATTTGCTGTGTCCACATCTTCATTTAAAATTAAAAAAGGATTTTCATCATTTAGTTCAATTACGATATGCGGATTTGGACTTACTATATCATTATTTAAAATATGAACTCCATCAAAAGTAACGTCCAAGAGAGGATTAGTATTATCTTTTAAAACAGTAAATCTTGTTTGCACTAAATTATTGAAATAAAATTGCTCATCTTGATCCTTTTCTAGATTATTTATTTTTGGATTTGCTGTTACCCACATCAAATATTTATCATTTAGATATCTTGTAGGAATTGCAACTGTATCTATAATTGTTTTTCTTGATCTAAGAGAATCTTGTCTTTGATAAGGAATATTTTGTTGTCCGTTCTCGTTCTCTAGATGATAGTTTATTTTCAGACTATCCATATCAAATGGAGAAATGTTTTCAATTGCAACACTAAAATAAATAGAGTCCCCTTGCTGAACAATATTAGAATCTAAAAACCAACTTTTTTTAGGATTAATTGCCAAGTCTGGTAAGGGATCGTAGGTAACAAGCCAGTTTATTATTTGACTAGGAGTTAATAAAGAATCATCAGAAGTTTCCATTTCCAATTGAAGATAATGAAAAGAGCTGTCAATTGATTGTAAGTTGATAATAGAGTCTTTGCTCGTAAAACTAGTATCAATTATTAGAGTTTTGAGGCTAGAAGATAAAGAGTTAAAACCATAAACTTTTAATCTTGCTGAATCAGCAGATGGATTTTCTAGTGCTTTTTGTTCCCAATAAATATTTTTCCAATTATTGGATGGGCCAATAATACCTGATAACATTTTCCCATTTTCTAGTGAACTAGTGACTGTTGTACTAAACTCTAGTAGTTGTGATGAAACAAAACCTGGAGAAATTGTATCTGATCTTACTTCAATAGCTGTATTAGGATTACCTTTTTTACAAAAGAAAATAAAACCATCGTCTGGCTGATTGGAGTTGGTAAATCCAGTAGCTCCTAGATTTTGGAAAGCAGAAAATAAATTGGTTGGCCAGTTGGCATATAATGGACTATTGTAAAGCAAAGTGCCCCCGTAATTATTAGGAATATAACTATACACTAAAATATAATAACCATCAGGAATTTTATTGCTTAACATACTTGCCAATGAATCTAATTGTGACGGACTATCATTTTTAAACATAAAATACCCATGTTCCCTTGGCCTACCAATTAATGATGTATTTCCGCATACAGAAGGATCTCCATTATATTGACCAAAACAATTATTAGGATTAAGAATACTTGGAGGTGAAGTAGAATTATCAATAAAAGGAGTTTTCCAATAATTTAATGAATTAGGATCCACTACTCCGACCAAAATTGCTGGGGAAGTATGGCCTCCGTAATCAGCAATTTCACCACTAACTTCCCAATAAGTTCCTGTCCACTCTGAGCCAAGGGCAACATGTTGAATATAATTTTTACATGTTATACTTTTAACTGTTGGAGTGAAATTATAAATATTATTTAAAGTATCTAGTACAATATTAAAATATTCATTTTCTTTAAATTGATCAATGTGGGATTGGCTCCAACCCCATTTTTTGGGAACGTATTGAAATGATCTTACTTTCCAATCAACAACAGAACTATCAGGCCTTGAGCGCCAGTAATAAACTATACTGTCTTCAAAGTATAATGAATCATTTAAAGCAGACATGCTATTAGTCCAATCCTCTGGTGTCGCTTCAATAACTCCTCCCCTAGAATCAATAGATTGATTTTTTAAAAATGGGGAATTAAATTTTCTAGTGGTATCTATTTCAAAATAATAAGTATTGGTAGTCTCCAAAGGATTAATTGTTGAAACTCTTAATGTGTCACTTGGATTACCTATAATACTTAAATCATATGGCCAAACTGGAATTATTGAATTTGAAGAAATATTCATTAAATATTGTATTCTATTATTTCCGTTTTCATCGAAAGCTTCTTGAATTGTGGAAATTGGTAAATCAATTGAAATCGTGAAAATATTCTGTCCAATACTAATTTCAGGCTTATTAATTACATTAAAAGTAATAGTGTCTACATTTAATATTCCAGGGATAAATTTCGAGTAAATAGTGTCAGTTCCATCCGGAAACTCTTGTTTTAGTTCAACAAAAATAGAATCTCTAAAAGCTCTTCCCAGATTATATGCTTTAAACTTCAAATCAAAATTTGATTTAGAAAGGTCTATAAAACTTGGTTCAGTCCATACGTCCTGACTTGAGAGTACTAATTCAGGTAATTGATGGGAATTAACTTTTATAGCTGGATCGCCCTGAAATGACATACCATTATAATTACTTTCATGTTTAGGCCCCCATGTTATTAAAGATGTATTTAAATCTAGAGAATCTATAGTCATAACCATTTGTTGACCTATGGATTTATTGTAACCATATTTTCCAATCATTTTATATAATTTTCTTGTATAAAAGTTAATATAAGGAGTGAAACCTTGCTTAACAGTAGAAATGAAGCCAATTGCACCACTATTTGTAGGTCGAATTATTTGTTCAGAAAAACTATTGGTATCTGGATTGTGTACGTCACCAGAATAACAACCTAAGCCGATTACAACTGGATATTTTCCTTGATTATTCCAGTTCTCTGGTTGATCAATATTTTGACTAAATCCATACCCAGCAGAAGAATGTCCAAAAAAAGTCATCAATGAAATACCTTCCTCCAAATAATTTTGAACGATTTGAAATTCTAATGGGTTTATAGTAGAGGTGAAAGGATTTTTTCCAAACTTTTTAACTCTACCACCAAATAAGGTATCTTTAATTATATTTTTAAACTGTTCAAGATAATTGTTCATGTAGGCTTGCTCAGAGCTATCGCTTCCACCAGAAAAATGAGCTATATTTTTTTGCCATTTTTTGTTTTCAATGGTATAATTATTATTTCCTTGTTGGGATTCTAGCTCTAATACTTTATTTAAATAGTTTAATACAGATGTATTGGTAGTAACACTTAGCCGACCTATCGGAAAGGAAATACCTCTTTTATTACTTTCTAAACCAACAGCAAAATGATTGTCTGAACTTGGGTATCCCCATGATGGAACCAAGTTTAATCCATAAGATATAGAGTCATTTCTTGACCCAGGTGTCGCTTCATTATTGAATCTTACAGATTTTCCTATTAAAAAAATATGTGAAGGCCAACTTGGCCAATTAAACATACTAAATTTTAAAAATCTTTTTATTGATAAAGGGTTTTTAAATATTCCTGCTGAAAATTGGTGGTATAGTTCTTCAACATTAACTACTAATGTATCTATTGCGGGGGCTCTATATTCAGCATAGTTTCTTGATGAAGAAAGGAGTTTTTTACTAGTAATTATTACAAATGCACTATCAATTTGTAAAGAACTAAAATCGTTAAAATAACCATGGTTATTTACACTATAAATTTTATTTATGTAATTAACATTTGAATCTGTTGATAAATAGCAGATTATAGAATCACTTTGAGTAATTGGAATTACCGCTTCTAAAGTAGAATTATTGGAAATTAAAGGTACTAATCTGTTTACATCATCTAAAATATAAAGTATTGGAGATCCTAATGCGTTTAGAGTATTGGAAATACTAAGTCTTTGTTTTTGATTAAATGAAAATGGTACTCCAAATTGTAATTTTTGGTAGGAAGAAAAATCTGTACTGTGAGGATAGGACAAACTAATTGAAGCTATATTTTGATAATCTGTTCCTTGTCCAATATCTGAAATCTCATGTTTAAAATCTGTCGTATTTGATAAGAGATTACTACTAAAACTATATTTTACATGAAGGGTTTGATAATTAAAATAAGACGAATCAAAAACTAAATTATTATTGATAAATAGTTTAGTGTTATGGTTATTTCCGTTAGAGTTAGTAGAGGATGAATTTGAAGAAAAAAGATTTATTTCTCCAAATGCATTTGGGCCACCTCCAACACTATGTAATGAACTTATTTGTTCAATATTTGAAGTATTTTTTTGTAAAGTAGCTCCAGCCCATCCTTCTGCTTTTTCATACTTTGGACTTGAAATACCATCTATTTGATAACCGACTTTATAATTGGTATTGAATTTTAAAACTTGTGTTTTCCAACAATAATTAATAGGGCTATATACATTGTAATTTGTATCGATTTCTAAAATAGTTCTCTTATTATTTGAACTATTATTCCATGAAAAATAATATCTAATTGTATCATTAAATAGACTGTAATAATTATCAGGCATGAAATGGGCAGAATCGTAGACTAAAGAATCTAGCCAGCCATCATTTTTTTCAGCATAGAATTCAATATATTCTAATGAGTCTAAAAATCCATTATTATTATTATCCTTAATGATTAGAGAAACCTCTTTTTCTTTTCCAAAAACTTGAAAGTTATTATGAGGAATATTATTAATACTAACTCCTAAATTTATTAAATGATTGTTAATAGTTTTGAAATCTAGCCTGTGTAACCCTGTTTCAACAATTGGAAAATGGAAGTATTGCTGATTATAATTTATCCACTCGTTTCCAAAAGACTGGGAAAAATTACTTAAATGAAACAATAAGAAAAAAAATAAAAAGACGATTTTTTTCTTTATTATTTTCAATTTGTTTTTGGGTTTAAGTTGAATTTCAATGAGAAAATATTGCTGTATTCGGCAATGGAAATGTCTCCAATATCTGTTAAAGCATATTCAATTTCAACTCCTTTAATATTAATTCCAATTCCTAAATTTGGCTGGATGCTATAGTTCATTTTTCCAGTTAAATCTGGTGTTTTTTGAATATTGCCAATACCTCCCCTTATGAAAACTATATCTTTTATATTGAACTCTCCACCTATATGTGGGTCGATAGAAAAAGGGTTTCCAGATATTAATACATTTCTCTTTCCATCAGTTGTTATATCTATATTAAATTCTATTAATAAATGAATATTTTTTTCAAATTCATAATTTTTACTTAAACCAATAATTAACTTAGGTAGAGTTAGCTCTAGACCATTTTTCGGCAGTTCATTACCGGTAGAATTAAACGTGTTAATCATTTCATTAGATAATTGGTATTTCCAAACATTGAAGGTGGATGTTATATCTTTAGCAACTACAGCCACAGCCCAGTCATTTTTAATATATGTTGATGAAATGTCAATTCCAAAACCCCAAGCTGATGCAAAGTCTCCAGCAGTTCTATTAATTATTTTAGCAGAACCACCAACGGAAAGAAATTCGTTTATTTTTCTTCCATAACTACCTAAAAACGCCATATCTGCAGCACTAAAATAGGATATTCTATCATAGTTCACATTTCCTTGTGCATCAATAAGTTCGGACGTATTAGGGATATTGTCGACTCCAAATCTTAAAAAAGAAAATCCAAAACCACTTTTTTCATCAATTTTTTTTGAAATACTTCCAAAATCATACTTTGCAATACCAGCAAAATATTCTGCATGCATCAACCCTACTTGTATGTCATTATTAATTTTAGAGAGATTTGCTGGATTCCAGAATCCAGACATAGCGCTATTAGTACTGGTAACCACTGAGTTAGACATTGCTAATGATCTAGCACCAACTCCAATACTTAGAAATTCATTGCTGTATTTCGGAGAATTAATTTGTCCAGAAATTGAATAATTAAGAGATAATAATAGAACTAGATAGTAGTTTTTCACGTTTGAATTTAAATATATTTAGCTAAGTAAAAACTAAATATTGGTTTTTTGTCTATGTAGAAACGAAGTTTACACTAATTTAGTTCATATAAATGAAAAAAAATATTCCCAATATAATTACTTTATTCAACTTGCTATTAGGGTGGACATCAATTTATTTTGCATATTTAGGTGAAATAGATTGGGCTACAGGTGCAATATTATTGGCTTCACTTTTTGATTATTTTGATGGATTTGCTGCTAGAAAATTAAATGTTCAATCAGGTATAGGTGCTCAATTAGATTCTTTTGCAGATCTAATAACTTTTGGTATTGCTCCAGCTATAATTGTTTATTTTGTGAGCAACTTGTCTTTGTTATTTGTTGAAAAAGATATGGAATTTTGGCTTTTTTTAATTCTTGGTCTTATTCCATTGCTTGGTGCAATTCGATTGGCTAGATTTAATACTGTTAAAAAAGAAAGTTCTTTTTTCATAGGTCTTCCAATTCCTGCTTTTGCATTAATTACTGTTAGTTTGACCTGGATTTATCTTGAGTATAGCAGCTGGATGTTAAATATTGCTTATTTCCAAGTTTTCTATCCATTAACAATTCTTTTAATCAGCTTTCTAATGGTAAGTAAATGGAAGTTTTTGTCCTTGAAAATAAAGAGTTTAAATTTTAAGGCAAACAAGCTTATTTATATGTGGGTAATTTCATCTATAATTTGTCTTATTCTATTAATAATATTTGGAAATACCTTTCTTATTCTCCCTATTGTTCTATTTTTGTATTTATTGTTTTCTTTAATTATTAATTTTGTATCATGAGATTTAAAGCAAGTATTGATATTATGCCACTTGAAGCGTTATTAGATCCGCAAGGTAAGGCAGTAAGCCAAAGTATGGACAATTTAAGCCTTACAGAAATCACTAATGTTAGAATTGGGAAACATATCACACTTTACGTGGAAAGTAAGGATGAGAATTCTGCAAAAAAAATTGTTGAGAATGCTTGTAAAAAACTTTTATGTAATCAAATAATGGAAAGCTTTACCTTCACTTTGAGTCCATCTTAATTATTGTTTAATAGCTAAATTAATTTTTTCAATTACCATTTCTGGATTAATTCTTGACATCGATTGTTCAGCTTTAACTTTATCATTTTTTTTAATTTTACCATAAATGCTAACTGGCCTTTCACTATATTCTTCACCACTTAGTTGAACAATAAATTGCTTATTAAATAAAGGGCTAAACCCTAAAAAAGGATGAGTTGGCCCCCATATAGATACAACTTTAGTACTTGTTAGACTTGCCAAATGCATATTGGCACTATCCATAGAAATAAATACTTTGAAATCATTAATTAATTCCATTTGGTCATTAAGATTTAGATTTCTGTCTATTATTCTACAGTTTGAGTTTTTTGAAAAATAAGTTTTTGAATCTCTTAGCTCTTGATTTCCAAAAGCAAAAATCACAAATTCAAAGTTGTTAAAATGATTAATTATTTTTTGATAGTTTGATAAAGGCCATATTTTACTTTTATGTGCAGAAAAAGGAGCAATTCCAATGATGTCTTTTTTAGTCGCACCAGCTTCTAAAGACTTACTTAAATTAGAAAAATCAAGTTTGTCAAAATCCTTTTTAAGACAATCTAAATAGCGTTCACTTGATGTATTAAGCTTCTGCAATTCAATTTCCTTGTTGATGATTTTCTTTTTTAAACTCCTTTGCTTTTCAAAGATTCTGGTAACATCTGAATTTGCAGAAAGCAAAAAGCGAAGTATTTTTGAACGTATTACATCATGAAAGTCATAAATTCCGTTAAAATTTATATTTCCTGAAACTTCTTTAACTTTTTTAGCTATTCTAAATATATTTTTTTCTTTTGAATTAAAATCTATGCCAATAAACTTTAATCTTTCATCAAAATTAAATATTGACTTATTGTTTACGTTAGATACCATCCAGATTCTGACATCGGGATAAGTTTTAAGAAATAGTTGAATTATTGGCCTTACAAGAATTACATCTCCAAGTGCCGAAAATCGTATAATTAATATATTTTTAGGAATTGTTTTTTTGATACAGCTCAGGATTTAAAGTTGAGTCATTATACATTTTCATTTGCCTGTAGACTTTCATTTTTTTGATACCACTTTTATAATCTTGTAAAAGTTGGTCGAAAGATAGACTTAAATCAATTTTTTGTTTTTTTAGAATATTTAATTTTTCACTGCAATTTAAAAAGTGTTCTTGAGAAACATCTTTTCTCTCTGTCTGCTCATTCATGTGGAATATTTTCAGATTTAAAATAGAAAGTCTGTCCACTACCCATCCAGGACTTTCCGTATTTATTTTGCTATCTGAATTTGATTTTTCTTTAAAAACATGGAAATAATAATCGTCAATTTTTTCTACAATATCTGTTCTATTTTGGTTTGAAGAATCNATTNTNTGTTTTATAGCTAATCCNTTTTTTGGATCNAAATTAGGATTTCTAATTATGTCCTCTAAATGCCATTGAANNGTATCTATCCAGCATTTTTCAAAAAGTAAAAATTCCAATGTTTCTTTTTCAAAAGGGTTGGGNNAAGATGAATCAACCTNATTATNAATATGGTAACNGTCAATTGCTTNTTNAAAAATATCGTTACAAGTTTTTGCTTTCATTTTANTTTAGGGAATAAAGCATTTTTAAGTTCTGTAGCATCTTCNGGTTTTAATTTTCCNGCCAGNACNAANCTAAGTTGTTTTCTTCTTANTGCAGAATCAAATCTTTGTTTNTCAATTTGTGTTTCGGGNATTAAGNTTGGAACNCTTATNGGATTTCTGTTTTGNTCAATNGCTACAAAATTATAAATGGCTTCGTTNCATTTTCTTCGNCTACCATCTGTNTTTTCTACAAAGACATCTATAAAGACNTCCATNGAAGANTTAAATGCTCTACTTACTTTTGCATGTAANGATACAATTTCTCCTGCNAATATNGGNTNGTCAAATGAAACATTATTGATGGATGCAGTTACAACTACTCGACCACAGTGTTTGTGAGCTGANATACTTGCTATTTCATCCATCCANTCCAATAGTCTTCCTCCAAAAAGTGTNTTTAANGGATTGGTNTCATTNGGTAAAACCATTTTTGTTTGAACCGCTAAGGATTCTGTTGCTTTNTTTTGAGAATTTTTCATTATTGCATATAATTTCTTTCGTATCTAGCTTTGTCTTCNGGGNTTGTAAGTGCTTCNGGACACTTTCCNTTACCAAGTTTTTTTANCCATATAAATCTTACTTTAAATATTAAGGGTCTATACCTNCTGTTNAAAATCCCATATGTAGATTTTCCTTGNTCCCATTTNTTNAACGTTAAAAAAGGNGACTCCATTGTTGGAATTANAAATAAAGTTTTTTTTACTTTAAATCCGTAGCCAACTTTTAAATGAAATGCCAAAGTTAATTTANCNGTATTATTNGGTGATGGGCTTCCTTNTTCAAATAACTTAAAATCCATATTNGATCCTATGCTTGTTTGAATAAATTTTCTGTCAGATAATTGCCAAATATTATTNAAATTAAAACTTCCTGTTAAAAACCTTTGCTTAAAGATGGACTTNTTTTCATTTATTTGCTCACTTCCGGAAAGCTTTTTANAACCAATTCCATANTCTAAATAATTAAAAATATTTCCTCCTTTTTNAAAAATNCGATAAGCNCCTGCTTCAATAATATAAGCCAATCTTCCNTTGGCATTTATTTCACTATTNGAATTTGNTAGNATNTTNGGTATTTCATNTGGTAACATATAAGTAAGTCCAGGACTTAAATAAAAATTTTGTAATTGATAAGTGCCNTTAAAGTCTACTAATGGAANATTCTTTCTCTGATANATTTTCATTTGACTGTTTCCAATCGCTGAAATANANANNAATATNAGAAATANNGAATTCCGCATAATTATTGAATCATAGATAATATTTGATTTTCAACTTCTTTNGAGTCCCANTTTTTTTCAATNNNAGGAGAGCTCATAACTTTTCGCATTATNTCTTCTTGAANTTTNCCTTGTTTNTAAGCATCNGAATATCTTATGTTGCTAAATGATACTTGNCTATATAATGGNATCCATTTGTTTGGATGGCGCTCATGAATTTTAGCTTCAATTTTTTTNTGAAGTAAGAATNTTTCATCTGCAACATGATCTCTCATTACNTAATAATTNTCNAGCGATAGGTCTTGNAGAGCNTCACCATCTGGCTTTNTAATTTCTTGATATTCTTTAAATGTTTTNTCCCAGTCTTTATGCTTNTTGAAAAGNTNCCACATNACAAAACAATCTTCAAATCCAGCATTCATACCTTGNCCATAAAAAGGAACAGTTGAATGCGCAGAGTCTCCCATNAGNGCAAATTTTCCNANNGTCCAAGGAAAACANCTNGTNATNGACATAGANGATAGTGGATTTTGATGCCAGTTCTCAATCAAATTTGGAATCATTTCATAAAAATCTGGAAATACTTCTTTGACNAAATCCTCAATTTTATCNTCGCTATCTAATTGTTTAAACGCATACTTGTCATTTTCAAAAGGCATAAATAAAGTACAAGTAAAAGAGCCNTCTTCGTTTGGCAAAGCAATNAGCATAAAACGTCCTCTAGGCCAGATNTGTAAGGCGTTTTTTTCNATTTNATAATTCCCGTTTNTATCNGCTGGCAAAAGCAATTCTTTNTAACCATCCTCAATNTAAAATTGGCTAAAATTAAATCTATCTACCTTTTGCATAGAGTTGTATCGAACTGCAGAAAATGNACCNTCAGCAGCAAAAATAACATCTGCTTTGTCTTCAAATACTTCTTGAGTATTCAGGTTTTTTAAAGTGATANGGCCTTTTTCTAAATTAGCATCTAAGCATTGGTGCTNATAATGAATTTNGGTATTTCCTTTACTTTCTGCAAGATCCATCATNATTGCATTAAGATGGCCTCTTGAAACTGAATATATTGCTTCGTCTTTTTTCCCATATGCTTGGTAAGTCAAATTCCCTTCAACGCTG
>PAST01000001.1:0-8295 GCA_002713405.1 Crocinitomicaceae bacterium
AACCATCAAAGTAGATTTACCATTAACTACTTTATGCATAGAAATAAAATATTTTCCAGGAAGAGCTAGTGGGCCATTTCTAGCTTCAGAATATCTACCAGGTTGAGAGGTTTTTAGCGAAATATTTGTTTGTGGTGTTAGACGAAAATTCCAAACCAATTCGTTAAGACCTAATTTTGGAGACTCTATCATTTTTCTAATTTCATTTCCATCAGAATCGTATATGGTGAAAAGTAAATATGGTTTTTCTTCCTTATCTTCAATCTTTAGTTGTTTCAGTGTTGGATATTCAATATCCTCTTTAGACTTAATTTTTTTCTTTTCTAAAGCTTGTCTTATTTGCTTTTGAGTTTTTAAAGTATCGTTAACAAAGTATTTAATAACCGCACCTAAAGGGGGATTTTTAGCAGTAAAATAAGACTCTCCTTGAGAGCCTTTACCTCTAATTCCTAATGGTCTAGAATCTATGTACATGAGAGATTTCTTTATAGGGAAAATATGAGCTTTTACATTTATCTTATTTTTTAATTGCCTTAAACAAGAATAATTATCTAAAACATAAAAGCTTCTACCAAAAGTTGCTAAAACTAAATCGTTCTCACGCTCTTGAATTTCTATATCTCTAACTGCAACTGTAGGCAAACCATTTTTTAGTTGTTTCCATTCTTTTCCTGAGTTATAGGTAAAGAAAACTCCAAATTCCGTACCTACAAATAATAAATTTTCATCTTTATGATCTTCGGCAATATCATAAACAGAACCTCTCTTTGGAAGATTTGAGACAATAGATTTCCATGTTTTTCCTCTATCGTTAGATACCATTACATATGGTTTAAAATCCCCTTTTTTATGGTTGTTAAAAACCGCATAAACTCTCTCTGCGTTATGCTTAGAAGCAACTAAAGAATTGACATAGGTATTTTCTGGAATTCCTTTAAAATTATCGTACTTATTCCATGTTCCGCCTGCATTATCACTAACATGAATTAATCCATCATCGGTTCCAACGTAAAGTAAATCTTCTTTCAAATAAGACTCGTCAAGAGCAACAATATTACCATACATAGTGGTAGATTTGTTTTTCATAACAGCATCTGAGCTTTGGATTCTACCCATTACTTTTAGTTGGTTTCTATCTATTCCTCTTGACATGTCTGGGCTGATACATTTCCATTCATCTCCCATATTGTCGCTTCTAAAAAGTTGGTTTGCAGCAAAATATAATCTCTTATGATTGTGAGGGCTTATAATCAAAGGTGCATCCCAATTCCAACGAAGTGCTTTCATATTCTCATCCGCCATTGGTTTTATTCCAACTTTCTCACCAGACAATCGGTCATATCTAACCAGCCAACCGTACTGAGATTGAGCGTATACAATATTCGGATTTTCAGGGTCTACAGCACTCTCAAAGCCATCTCCGCCGTTAGTTATATACCAGTCAGAATTCATTATCCCATGGTTGGTAATTGTTCTTGAAGGACCACCCAAACTATTGTTGTCTTGAGTTCCTCCATAAATATTATAAAATGGAAAGTCGTTATCTACAGCCACTTTATAAAACTGTGTAATTGGCAGATTTGGTTTATAGTGCCAGTTGTTTGCATGGTCCCAAGTTTCATACAATCCACCGTCGCATCCTACTATCCAATGGTCTGTATCATTTGGATTAATCCAAATACAATGATTGTCTACATGTTTGCTTTTTTCTCCAGTCTTCACCACTGTTTTACCGCCATCAGTTGTGTGGTGCAACCAAGTATCCATGAAAAAAACTTTTTTAGGGTCTTTAGGGTCACAGAAAACCTCTTGGTAATAATTTCCGCTAGTCACATATTTATTTACTTTTTCCCAGCTTTCGCCTCTGTTGTTAGAAAAATAAAGACCTTGCTGATTATTTTCAGCTTCAACCAAGGCATATAAAAAATCTGGATTGGAAGGTGAAATATCCATTCCAATTCTTCCTTTTATAGCAGCAGGCAATCCACTTTTTAATTCTCTCCAATTCTTTCCACCATCTTCAGATTTATAAATTTTAGACCCGGTTCCTCCTCCAACGTATGTAAATACGTGTCTTCTTCGTTGATGTGCTGTTGCATAAAGAATTTCTGAATTTCTAGGATCAATATGCACTTCGTTAATTCCTGTATGTTCATCAGTTTTTAAAATTAAGTTCCAATCTTTTCCAGCATTCTCTGAAAAGAACAAACCTCTTTGGCCACCTTCTTTCCACAAAGGACCATATGCTGCAACAAATATTTTATTAGAGTTTTCTGGATCTACCTTTACCATACCAATATGCTCAGATTCTTTAAGCCCCATATTTTTCCAGCTTTTACCACCGTCTAAACTTTTGTAAACTCCATCTCCGTAAGCAACACTTCTTTGGTTGTTATTCTCACCTGTTCCTACCCATATTGTGTTATGATTATTTGGATCTATAGAAACACAGCCAATACTGTATGAAGATTGATTGTCAAAAATAGGTTCAAAGGTATTTCCACTATTCATAGTCTTCCATACACCACCAGAAGCTACTGCAACATAATAAGTTTTTGGATTTTCTGAATCCACAGCAATATCTGCTATTCTTCCCGCAGTTAAAGCTGGTCCAACAGATCTAAATTTCAATCCAGATAAGTTAACTTTTGCTAAATCAGATTTGGGTTCTTTTTCCTTTTTTTGAGAAAAGGTAGAGATTGAAACACAAATAGATAATAATAAAATTGATAATTTTTTCATTGGAATTATTTTTGGTTATGTTAACTAATTTTCACAAAGTAAGGAATTATTTAAATACTAAGTTTAAAGAGAAAATCATTTACTTATATTTGCCGTCTGTAAAGAACAGAAATGATAAAAGTAAAATTACCAGACGGAACTATTAAAGAAGTTGCTAAAGGAACCACCTCTTTGGATATTGCAAAATCTATAAGTGAAGGCTTGGCAAGAAAGGTTCTGGCTGCAGAAATAAACGGAGAAGTTTGGGATTTGAATAGGTCTTTAAATGAAGATGTAGATTTTAAATTACTAACATTTCAAGATAATGGAGGAAAATCTACGCTTTGGCATAGTAGTGCTCATATTTTAGCTGAAGCTCTTGAATATTTTTATCCTGGAATTAATTTAGCTATTGGCCCGCCTATAGAAAATGGTTTTTATTACGATGTAGACTTTAAAGACCACAGTATTTCTGAAAAAGATTTAGAAAAAATTGAAAAAAAAATAATTGAACTTGCTAGAGAGAAAAACCCCTTTCTAAGAAAAGAAATCACTAAAAAAGATGCTTTAGAGTATTTTAAAGAAAAAAACGACCCTTATAAGGTTGAGCTTTTAAATGATCTAGAAGACGGTAAAATCACTTTTTACACACAAGGAAAGTTTACAGACTTATGCAGAGGACCCCACTTGCCAAATACAGGTTTTATCAAAGCAGTGAAGCTTCTTAATATTGCTGGTGCCTATTGGAGAGGAGATGAAAACAACAAACAGCTTACAAGAATATATGGAATAACATTTGAGAAACAAAAGGATCTTAATCTATATCTAGAACAGTTAGAAAAAGCGAAACAAAGAGACCATAGGAAGTTAGGAAAAGAATTAGAGTTATTTACATTTTCAGAAAAAGTTGGGCAAGGATTACCGCTATGGCTTCCTAAGGGTACAGATCTAAAAGAACGATTAATGAACTTTCTTAAAAAGGCCCAAACAGATTCAGGATATCTACCAGTTTCTACACCTCATATTGGACATAAAGATCTTTATGTATGTTCTGGTCATTATGAGAAATATGGAGAAGATTCGTTTCAATCCATTAAAACCCCTAATGATGGAGAGGAATTTTTGCTTAAACCTAT
Organism: Crocinitomicaceae bacterium; assembly: GCA_002713405.1. Taxonomy (GTDB): domain Bacteria; phylum Bacteroidota; class Bacteroidia; order Flavobacteriales_D; family Parvicellaceae; genus MED-G20. The sequence continues at coordinate 3,858 of PAST01000001.1, forward strand.
GAATTGTCCTCACCATTGTGAAATATTCAATGCATCTCCTAAATCTTATAAAGATCTTCCTTTAAGATTGGCTGAGTTCGGAACTGTCTATCGTTACGAACAAAGTGGAGAACTACATGGACTGACAAGAGTTAGAGGTTTTACCCAAGACGATGCACATATATTTTGCAGAGCTGATCAATTAGAAGAAGAATTTAAAAAGGTTATTGATTTAGTGCTTTATGTTTTTAAAGCTTTAAAATTTGAAGATTTTATTGCTCAAATCTCACTCAGGGATCCAAAAAACAACAAAAAGTACATTGGAAGTAAGGAGAATTGGGATAAAGCAGAAAAAGCTATTACAAAAGCTTCTGTTGAAAAAGGATTAAAAACTGTAGTTGAATATGGTGAGGCTGCATTCTACGGACCAAAACTAGATTTCATGGTTAAGGATGCACTAAATAGATCATGGCAACTAGGTACAATTCAAGTTGACTATAATCTACCTGAAAGATTTGAACTAGAATATACTGGTTCAGACAACAAAAAACACAGGCCTGTAATGATACACAGAGCTCCATTTGGATCTATGGAAAGATTTGTTGCACTACTAATAGAACATACAGGAGGGAAATTTCCTCTTTGGTTAAATCCTGAACAATTTATTATCCTACCACTCAGTGAACAATTTAACGATTATGCTCTAGAAGTTTTAAAACTTCTAAAAAATTACGATATTCGCGGTCTTGTTGATCAAAGAGCTGAGAAAATAGGTAGAAAAATCAGGGACGCAGAGCTAAACAAAATACCGTTTATGCTCATTGTCGGTGAGAAAGAAACCAAGGAAAATCTTCTCTCTGTAAGAGAACAAGGAAAAGGAGATTTGGGTCAATTTAAGATTAATGACTTTGTAAAATTCATTAATAAAAAAATTGATTTAGATTTTGAAGAATTAATTATTTAATAAAAAAAGGAGGATTATCAGACCTAGAAGACCCAATAATAGAGGGAGAATTATAAAAGAAGATCCGCATAGGATTAATGAAAGAATAAGAGTTTCTGAAGTAAGAGTTGTAGGAGAAGGTATAGAGCAAGGTGTTTATTCTACTTCCAAAGCCATAAAAATGGCAGAAGAAATGGATTTAGATCTTGTAGAAATATCTCCTAATGCTAGGCCCCCCGTTTGTAAAATAATTGATTATAAAAAGTTTTTATACGAACAAAAAAGAAAACAAAAAGAATTAAAGTCAAAACAAGTAAAAGTTGTTTTAAAAGAAATAAGATTTGGACCAAATACAGATGAACATGATTTTCAGTTTAAATTAAAACATGCTATCAAGTTCTTAAGTGAAGGAGCTAAACTTAAAGCTTTTGTTTTTTTTAAAGGTAGATCGATTATTTATAAAGACAGAGGTGAAATTTTATTATTAAAATTTGCTCAAGAGTTAGAAGATCATGGTGTTTTAGAAAAGATGCCAGAATTACAAGGGAAAAAGATGACTATTATCATTAATCCAAAAAAGAAATAACAATACAACAATAAAGTTATGCCTAAAATGAAAACCAATTCCAGTGCCAAGAAAAGATTTAAATTCACAGGCAGTGGAAAAATTAAAAGAAAACATGCCTTCAAAAGTCATATTTTGACCAAGAAGTCTACAAAAAGAAAGAGGAACCTTACCAAAGCTACTTTAGTAAGTAAATCAGATGTGAAAAATATCAAGTTGCAACTTTGCGCTTAATATTATCACGGTTATTAAATGTTGAACCAGGCTTTTAGTCAAAAAAAAGATAAGTACGTAAGTCGCTTTGAGCCAAAAATTTAAATTATGCCAAGATCAGTAAATAGTGTAGCAGCTAAAGCAAGAAGAAAAAAAATTTTAAAACTTGCAAAAGGCTATTTCGGAAGAAGAAAAAATGTTCACACTGTAGCAAAGAATGCAGTGGAAAAAGGTCTTCAATATGCTTACAGAGACAGAAGACAGAAAAAAAGAAACTTTAGAGCATTATGGATACAACGTATCAATGCCGGAGCGAGACTTCATGGAATGAGTTATTCAGAATTCATGGGGAAAGTAAAAGCAAAAGGAATTGAGTTAAATAGAAAAACTCTTGCTGATTTAGCAATGAATAATCCCGAAGCATTCAAAGCAGTTGTTGATTCTGTAAAATAAATCGTTTTAAATAACTTACTAAAGGGGCTTTAGCCCCTTTTTTTATCCAATTTTCTAAAAAATTCTAGTTGGCTGGTAATATTACTAATTATTGGATAATTCATTTTTATTAAAAGTGCATTGGTATTGTCTAATAAACTAGTATTTGGATAATAATTATCTCTTAAAAAATGAATGAATTTTAGCATCCAAAAAGCATCAAAAATATTGTAGAATAACTTTAGATAACTCTTATGAGTGTTAGTATTATTTAACATCATAGTGTGGTGCTTGATCCATATCTCTTCTCCCATGTAAGCTTTTAATNNTTCTGNNAAATTTCCGTATTNAAAATCTTTANTTTCAATTCTNTTTATCCATGAGNGAATAATTTCAAAAGATTGAAAATNATAGGTGAGAGANAAATCTTTTTNGGNNTTTAACCCTTCTAGTATTGCTCTTCCAGTTCCAAAAGGAACTCTATTGGATACTCTAGGAGAAGGNATCACTNTNGTATCNTTGATTTCCCCNAANATTTCTCCTTTAATTAGTTTATTTATAAAATAAAAGTCTTCTCCNGCTTTTCTTCTNTTCATTCCACCTTGTCTAGCATATGCAGANGCAGTTAAAGCAAAAGCACTTCCTATTGTGTGAAATGAGTAAGGTAAGTTTGAATACTTCAAAGAATTCTTGTAATATCTTAAATGGAGTTCGTAATATTTAATTTGCTCCAAATGAACATCACTAAAAGAATCTCCANTTANAGGGTGTTCAAAATNGATAGAGGCGGCATTNNAATTNTTATTTGANAANAAAGAATAAATAGAATTNAAATAATTGGATTCTACTACNGTATCTGCATCTAANCCAACAATTATTCCGTTAAAATTAATNGTTCTAAACCTTTGNGTTGCTATATCCATTCCNAATTTTCTAGCCCAACCAACTCCAGCATGCTTAGCATCTAAATCTCCAATNANAANTGGAATTAAGTGNATATTANTNTTNCTNTAAGTTTTTGAAAGATTTTGTAATNTCTTTAAAGTCAGTAAATTTTGTTCTTTTATCTCCTCTATTTCAGANTCAGAATTATTTATTAAAACAATTACTTCAACATTAAAAGAAAAATCGTCTTGCTTTAAAAAAAGAGAATCTATTGTAGGTTGTATATTTTTCTCGTTNTAAGANGGTATTACAACAATTATTTTTAAATCTTTAGAAGNTTCTAAGGCAATATTAATTTTTCTAAAAGGAAATCTATTGAAATATTGANNAACTATGGAGANAAACGGCTTTTTACCCATTGGTTATTCTCTTTTATATAAACAATTCTATCGTGTAACCTGCTTGGTCTTCCTTGCCAGAATTCTATTTTTTTAGGATTTAAACAATATCCTCCCCAGTTATCTGGTCTTGGAACATCTTGAGAGTTAAATTTTTCTTCATAAAACTTAATTTTATCCTCNAGTTCATTTCTATCTTTAATTATTTGACTTTGATTCNAAGCCCATGCACCAATCTTACTTGCTCTTGGCCTNGCATTGAAATATTTATCAGANGTNNAATNGTCTACCTTACTAATTTTTCCTTGAATCCTAATTTGTCGTTCCAATTCTNCCCAAAANACATTTAAAGNAGCATAANTATTTTCTANTAGNTCCNATCCTTTNTTGGANTCGTAATTGGTATAAAAGACAAAACCNTTAGAATTAAAATCTCTTATGTACAATATTCTTGAGGATGGCTCATTNTTACTATTTACNGTAGANANACATGCNGCGTAAGGGTCTAAGATTTCACNTTTAATAGCNTCTTCAAACCAAACNCCATATTGATCTATNGGGTTGTNNGCAGACATTTTCTCNGTAAATGGTTGATCNGCAAAATCTCTTCNATTGGTATTTATATAATTTTTAACTTTTTTTATAGACACAAATAAAATTTTAAAATTAAAATTCAGTACAATATATTTATAATATTACGTAAAATTTCAAGTTATCATTTAAGATTACATATTTTAGGACAATGAAATTAAATTCATCAGATTTTTTAGGAATTATTCCAGCAAGATTTAATTCTACCAGNCTNANGGGTAAANCTNTNATGAAAATTGGTNAAAAAACCATGATTGAACACGTTTATTCAAGAGCTAGTGAAGTATTGGACAATTTAGTAGTNGCTACAGATGATAAAAANATATTCGANACAGTAAATAACTTTNGAGGTAATGTNGTTTTAACCAAAAAAGACCATTTAAACGGAACCAGNAGNTGTTTAGAAGCGGTAGATATTTGGTCTAAANAATT
>PAST01000001.1:8300-27932 GCA_002713405.1 Crocinitomicaceae bacterium
AAANCTTTAATTANATTATTAATATTCAAGGAGANGAGCCGNTATTGCACGAAGATCACATAACCAAANTAATAGAATGTTTTAANGATTCTAAAACTGAATTTGCAACCATAGCTCAAAAATTAAATTCATCTGATAACTTACCNAAAGACAAAGTNTTTTTGGTAAAAGACACTTTTAATTTTGCACTTTATTTTTCAAGATATGCCATTCCATTTNTAAGAGAGGATGAAANAAANNAAGATGNAAATGNATTTCATCAACACATTGGAATATATGGNTATACAATAAATGCATTAGAAAAATTCCAGCAATTAAAACCATCNAAACTAGAGATTNATGAAAAGTTAGAGCAACTTAGATGGCTAGAAAATGGNGGTAAAATAAAAGTAGGAACCACCATTTATCCATCTTTTCCGGTAGATACTNTAGAAGATCTAATTTCTATTAGAAAAGTTTATGCAAGCAAAGGTCATTTATAATTATTACTTTTGAANAGGTGAAAGAGTCCATAAAAAAATACATAGAACTTGAAGTTCAAGCAATTCAAAATATTCCNATCGANGGNGTAATAGAAAATGTTTTAGAAATTATTTTTGTTAGAGTACATCAAATGAATGGAAAGGTTATTGTAAGTGGAATGGGAAAAGCTGGACAGATAGGAATGAATATTTCTACTACTCTTTCCTCTACGGGAACCCCTTCTGTTTTTATTCACCCTAGTGAAGCGCAACACGGCGACTTAGGTATTNTTCAAAAAAACGATGTTCTATTGCTAATTTCTAATTCTGGAAAAACTAGAGAAATTTTAGAATTTAAAGAACTTGCCGATAATCTTTACAATAATCTTCCATTAATATCACTTACAGGAAATAACAATAGTCCACTTTCTAAGATGTCCGATGAATGTTTATTTACTGGAAATCCAAAAGAAATTGGCCCATTTGGACTAACTCCTACAACTTCCACAACAGTTATGACTGTCGTTGGTGACCTATTGGTAGTTGGCATGATGGAAAAAATCAAATTCACAAGAGAGGAATATGCCAAAAGACACCATAGTGGATATTTAGGAAAAAAAGCAAAAGAATGAAAAATTTTACATTAATAGCTGGCCCTTGTGCAATTGAAGATGAACATATGGGATTAAAAATTGCTAAAGAAGTAAAGGCAATTTGTGAAGAACTATCTATTGATTACATATTTAAAGCAAGTTATAAAAAAGCCAATAGATCTAAAAATAATAGTTTTACAGGAATTGGAGATGACAATGCATTACAAATTATACAATCTATTGGAAGTGAACTAAATATAAATACAATTACTGACGTTCACGAAAGTCACGAACCAAAAAAAGTTGCCAAATATGTTAATCATCTACAAATTCCGGCATTTCTTTGTAGGCAAACTGATTTATTGATAGAAGCTGGCAAAACTGGTCTTCCTGTAAATATCAAAAAGGGTCAATTTATGTCTCATGATTCAATGGGATTTGCAATAGAAAAAGTACAATCTACTGGAAATAAAAACGTTTGGCTTTGTGAGAGAGGAAACAGTTTTGGTTACAACGATTTAATAGTAGATGCAACTGCAATAACTAAACTAAAAAAACATGGCTTTCCAGTGATTATGGACTGCACGCATGCAGTTCAAAAACCTAATCAAACTAATGGAATAACAGTAGGAGATTCTTCTTTAATATCCTCTGTTATGTATAGTGCAGTTGCCAATGAGGTTGATGGTTTATTTATTGAAACACATCCTAATCCTAAAAGTGCAAAAAGTGATCCTCACACCATGCTAAAACTAGACCTTTTGTTTCCAATTCTTCAAAAAGCATTAAAAATTAGAAAAGCAATTTTATAGTTATTTCACTTCAACAACCAAAAACTTACTATTTCTCCAAAAATTATCTTGATTAATTATAATTAAAGAGTCTATGATGTCATTTGAGTTGGATAGCTTATAAGAACTATTAGGATGTGAAGTCATTAACCTTACTGTCTTATATCCTAAAGGGATATTTTGAAATTTATATTTTGAAACATAAGTGAAATAATCCGTATTCAAATCCGAGTTCAATTTTCTAGTCTTCCCTATTCCAATTAATCCTCCACTCTTAGTCAAAACACCATTATCTAAAAGCTCGGATTTGGAACCAATAACATAAGCAACTTCGTTAAGCTTTTGATTTAAATCACTTATTTTTTTATTCTGAAGATTGTATTTTTTAAAAATAGCCTCAAAAGAAGCATTCATACTGTTTAATTCCTCTTTTAAGTAATAAACTTCCCTATTACTTTGTGCAATTTCTTCCTTTAGGTCTATTACTTTAGAAGCAAATTGAGAATTTTTATCTTTCTCCTGTTTTACTGCATTATTTAATGCTAGAATCATCGATTCATTTTCTTGTAGTTTTTTAGATAGAATTTTAATAGATTTTATTATGTCGATGGTATCCTTTTCTATAAAATCAGGATTGTTTTTTTTGTTATTAATTATAAGTTCTTGCCTATTTATTTCATTTATATTATCCTTTATTTTTTGAATGTAAAGAGCATATAAATTAACTATAGAATCATCATTTAATTTTTGAAATTCTAATGAGTTAATTGCATCATCTTTAGAAGTCAGTACGGATTGTAAACTATCAATCTTTCTAGACTCTTCTGAAACTGAGTCTGAGTTAGAAACACAAGAGAATATAATTAGTGATAAAAAGATATATTTAAAATTTTTCATGTCTTAATATAAATTAAATAAGTTATTTGTTCCTGTTGGTCTTTCAGTGGTAAACCCTTCACCAAAACTTTTACCAATAGATCTTCCCATTAGGTTTGCTTTAGAAAAGATAGAATCCATAAATTCTTTACTAGAAATTGGAGTAATTGGCTCCTTACTTTTAGGATTGTAAAATTGACTTTGATAAGCTTTTACAGCTTTTATCTTTTGGTTCATTTCTTCCGAAATATCAATAATAAAATCAGGGGCAATCCACTGATCTTGAATATAATGATATATGTTTTGAGGTCTATGTGGCCTTTGATCTTTACCATCAAGTGATGTTTTGTACTTTCTTAATCCAGAAATAAAACAAGCTTTAGATACTAGCTTTGAAGCAACACCATGGTCTGGATGCCTGTCTTTAAGAGCATTACAAAGAACAATTTTTGGTTGATATTTTCTTATTGCTTTCACTACTTTTTCAATAGAATGTTTAGATAAATCGATAAAAGAATCAGACATTTTTAGGTTTTCACGAAACTTTGCACCAATAATTTTCATTGCTTGTTCTGCCTCTAACGCTCTAATTTCTTGTGTGCCACGGGTTCCCATCTCCCCCATTGTTAAATCAATAATACCAACTGAAAATCCCATATTAATATGCTTAATTAAAGTACCTGCTGCACTTAACTCAACATCATCAGGATGAGCACCGAAAGCTAATATATCTACCATTTTTTTATTATTTTTTTATTGATTCACTTTCTGGTAAACCATATTTATCAACCAAATATACAATAGAACTAATTGCTGAAGCTCCTAGCTCCAATTCTCTTTTATGAACGTTTTCAAATACATCTGCCTTTGAGTGGTGATAATCAAAATATCTTTGTGAATCTGGCACCAAACCCACCAAACATAATTTTCCGTTTTTCAATGGCCCTATATCCACTCCACTATAGCCTTTATTAAATAAATGAATTTGATAGGGTTCAAAAAGCTTTTTAAAACTTAGAAGATATTCTAATTGTAATTTGGTACCATCTATGCTAAATCCTCTTGGTGTAAATCCTCCTCTATCAGACTCCAATGCAAATAGGTGTTTTTCTCCGGATTTTCTAACCATTTCTGCATAGTGTTTTCCTCCTCTATTTCCATTTTCTTCGTTCATATACATCACACATCTTAAAGTTCTTTTTGGTTGAAGTTCTAATTTTTTAAAAGTTTCTAAGACCTGAAGACTTTGGACTACTCCAGCTCCATCATCGTGAGCACCTTCACCAATATCCCAAGAATCTAGATGTCCACCAACTAGAATAATTTCTTCAGGTAACTCTTTTCCCTTAATTTCTCCAATAACATTGTAAGAAATTACATCTTCATGTTGTAAACAGGAAAGTTCCATTGCTAGATCTACAACCTCATTGTTTTTTATAGCTAAACTTAAATCGTGTGCATCTTTAGTACTAATTGCAGCTGCTGGAATTCTATTATTAGAATCTAAATAAGTCATAGATCCCGTATGAGGGTTTTTATCATATTTAAGACTCATTGACCTTACAATTACTCCAACAGCTCCAAATTCAGCAGCTCTAGAAGCTCCCAAGTGTCTTTGGTCTACACAACTACCGTATGCATTTCCTGTGCTAATAAAAGTAGGATTCATAACTCGATTTAGAAATACAATTTTTCCTTCAATCTCATTTCTTCCAAGATCTTTCAATTGCGCCCAATTAGTAATTTCTACCACTTCCCCTTTTAAAATTCCGTTGGTGCCTACTGAACCTCCTAATGCAGAACAGTTAAGAAAACTTGTTTGACCTTTACTATTTTTCCAATATACTTTCTCTAAGTTTCCTCTTTCCCAATATGGCACCAATACTTGTTGTAAATAAACAGTATCTAAATTGGTATTTTTCATAAGTAATTCCGCCCATTTCACAGCATTTTCAGCTGAATTACTTCCACTTAATCTATGACCAATATCTTTACACAGCGACCTTAGGTTTTCATAACAGTTTCCTTCAGTTAAATTAAAATCATACAATGCTCTAATTTGGACTGAATCATTGTTTTGGGCCTGTAGATAATAAGGAATTAGGAAGAGTAAAAAAATAAAAAGTTTTTTCATATGCTTTTTTACATGTAAAGATTATCTTTAAATAAAATCAAATTTAATTAAAATGGCAAGAACATTAACCAATCAAATTCCACTTGGATTTAAAGCAATTGATTTCAAATTAACAGATGTAGTAACAGATAAAAAAGTTAGCCTTCAAGATGTTACTAAAAAAAATGGATTGGTAGTAATGTTTATTTGTAACCACTGTCCATATGTAGTACATGTCATAGATCAAATTGTAGAATTAGCAAATGAATATTTAAAAAAAGACATTGGTTTTGTTGCCATTAGCAGTAACGATGTTGTGAATTATCCAGACGACGATCCTAAAAAAATGAAGCTATTTGCAAAAGAAAGAAAATTCAAATTTCCCTATTTATATGACGAATCTCAAGAAATTGCCAAAGCATACGATGCTGCTTGCACCCCAGATTTTAATGTTTTTAACGAAAAACTAGACTGCGTATACCGAGGTCAATTAGACGACTCTAGACCTGGGAATGAATCTAAGGTTGATGGCAAAGATTTAAGACTTGCTTTAGACTATGTATTAGATTTAAAAAAAATTGATTTCATACAAAAACCATCTATTGGCTGCAATATCAAATGGAAATAAAAATAGGTTACGAAAAAGTGCCATTTCTGAAAGATTAAATCTCAAAGAGAAATTTATTGAAAGAAATTCAATTAAAATTTCAAATGAGTTATTAAAAAATTTTAGTTTACTAAACAAAAATGTCCATTTATTTTATCCTATAACTAAGAATAAAGAAGTAAATACATGGTATATTCACAAGGCTATAAATTCCAATTCAATTATTTTTACATCATTTTACGAAAAAACTAAAGAAAGATGGGAGTGTATTTCTTTTAACCCCTCTGTAAAATTCACCAATGGCAAACTAAATATTCCAGTACCTATTGATTATAAATTAGAAACATTTGATAAAATTGAGGTCATTTTAGTCCCGCTTTTGGTCTTTGATAAATTTGGAAATAGAATTGGTTATGGAAAAGGAATATATGATAGTATATTAACAAAGTTGAATAAAAACTGTTTAAAGATTGGGCTTTCTTTTTTTGAAGTTTCAAAAGAAAACATACAAGTTGATTTTTATGACCAGAGCTTGGACTATTGTCAAACTCCAAATCAGCTTTATAAATTTAAATAATACTCTAAAAAATAATTTACTAATTTTGGACTTTTATAATAGTTAATATTATTACATAATGAAAAGATTTTTATACATATTAATGTTTATTTTAATTTCTTTATTTTCAGACTATTATAGTATAATATCAAAACCTTTAGTTCAATTTAAAACGCATCTTGCAATTTCAATAAATCCCAATTACAATTCTCAATATGTTAACTATGCAATTATTACAGAATCTAATGGGAAAATCTTAAAAAAAAGATTTATTTCCGTAAGTGAATTTATTAGAATTGGGATGGGTAAACAACTATCTAAAGCAAATAATAAAGGTGAAAACATGTTCAAGAAGTTTAATATTAAAGATTGCTTGTACAAATACGATTCTTCACAATGTTTAAAAACACCAGATCTTAAACTATTTGACCTTTGGGCATTAAGATACAATAGAAACCCGCATTGCCCAACAGATTGTACGCCTACTAAAGATATGCTAGTTAATGGGTTTGGACAACATAAATTCAGGCCAAGTTGGCCACAAATCCAAATACTTCAAAATTATGGTNTTACCTATATTAATGATTTCTTTTATGGTGAAAACTTATTTNAATTACTAGCAGATTTTCAAAAACCTGAGTGGAGAACAAAATATCTTAACGCCATAGAATAAATCCCTATTTTAAAAACCTAAAAANCAATTATTGCTTACTGNAAATACAAATAGAATAAGNAGACTTGCTGTAAAATCCTTTTACTTCAGAACTTATCTTTTTTGGAACCTACCAATTGGTTTTCTAAGTGGAATGAGAATTAAAAAACTCAATAAAGACCAATGTATTGTCTCTGTTCCATTCAAATGGATTAATAAAAACCCCTTTAAATCTACTTTTTGGGCTGTATTGGGAATGGCTGGAGAAATGAGTACTGCTGCTTTAATTTTACAATATACTTANAAGCAAAATCCATCATTTTCTACTCTCCCCTTAAAATGTGAAGCAGATTTTTATAAAAAAGCGGTTGGAATTACAAATTTTATTTGTAATGATGGTAAAATGATAAAGAANAAATTAAAGGAGGCAATTGAGACAAAAAAACCTGTTATTATTAAAGCATTTACTCAAGGAATAGATAAAAACTCAAAAGTGATCTGTGAGTTCAATTTCACTTGGTCTGTAAAAACTAGAGACTATTAGAAATGGTTTCATTAAAAAAAACTGCCATCATATTATTTTTTTTNGGGAATTTACTGTCTATTTTTTGGAGGATAGGGTTTTTGGTATANAGNANAGATTAACGNAAGACAACCAAATTTAAATNATTAAGCACTTGATAATCCAACTATTTCTAAAAAAACNGAATTTAAAAATTGATAAAAATTTGAAAAACAAAAGACAACANAGCAATTAGATCATTTCTTTTTCTTCCTTTTCTTTTCTCTCCTATTTTGTTTTAATGCTTTCCTAGCTTCATCTGTCAAAGGAATTCTTTTATAATAAGTCATCTTTCCAGAATCTATTAATCCAATTGCTCTCTCCATTAGCAAGTCATCATTTTCTGGATCGTATTCACGTTTTAAATCTTGCCCATTTACCAAACATAATGCTTGAAACCAAAAAGCTGTTCCACCTCCACGATACTTCTGAATAATCTCATAAGTTGTTAAACCTGTAGATCTATAAATCATCTTCATTAAATAAATTCCTCTTTTAACAGACATTTCCTTAATCTCATTTCCAAATTCTTTTTTAAGGATTTTGTTGCAACTAGATAAATATTTTTTCCTGGAATAATTCCCTTCTATTTTATTCAGAGAGTCCTCAAAAGTGGTCAGCATAGCAGAGCAAATCTTGGAATAATCGTAGACACTTTTGACATAAAATTTAGTTCTATTCCATTTTTTAACAAAATCATCACTAGAAGCCGTAATTTCCAAATCAGGAAGATATTGACCAAAAAGTACTGAATCTTTATTTTCTAAACCTAAATTTTGAGAGTTAACACTGAAATTAAGTAAAGAAAAAATTAAAATAATATAAAACTTCATTATTACAATTTATTAATTGTAATTGAATATGAAATTAAGTTTTAATAAATTTTAACTTATAAAATCTTAAATTTGCACCAATGAAAACAGTATTTACAGTAATTACGTTAATTTTAGTTAGTCCTCTACATTCTCAAATTGAAGCCCTTTTTGATTTGAAGAAATTTCATTCATTAGAGAGCAACTACATTGAAACTTATTTATTTATTTACGGGAATACTCTTTTTGAAAATCAAGACTCAAATTTCAACGATAAGGGTGTAGAAGTACTTCAGTATATTGAAAATGAAAAAAAACAAATAATTGCTCATGAAAAATACATAATTAAAGAACAATCTGATTATGTAGAAAAGAAAGGTATTATCGACTTACAAAGATTTCCTATTTCAAATGGTAAATTCACCATCTACTTAGAAATAAAAGACGTTAACGATACTAATAACAGAGAGCAATACCATGAAGAATTCTCAATTTTTGATTCTAACGAACCTTATTTTTCAGATTTAGAGCTATTGGATAGTTACTGGAAAGAAGTGGAAAATGATAACGATAAAAGTGAACTTACTAAGTCTGGTTACCATATGGTCCCATTAGTTACCAATTATTTTGGAGACGAATTTGAAAAACTAGCTTATTACTTTGAAATATATAATATGAATAAAATTGACAGTTCTGAATCTTTATTATTAAAACAATTTATAAGAATTAAAGGAACTGATAAAATAGCAGGTCAGTACAATAAAATTAAAAAAGTACCTACCCTTGAAATATATCCTGTTTTAAATGTTTTTGATATAAATAATTTACCTACTGGAAATTACGATCTGTGTATTCAGCTAAAGGATAGAAAAAACGAGCTCCTATGCGAAAGAATAATAGATTTTCAAAGAACAAATCTAAAAAACAGTATGAAACTAGATAGATTAAATGCAGTTCAAATCCATAATACATTTGTCTCTAGAATTCCTTTAGATTCACTTACAGAATCCATCAATTGTTTGTCTCCAATTGCTAGTAGATTAGAATTAAACATAATTGATAAAAAAAATAAAAACATAAGTGATACTTTAAAAAGACAATTCTTATATAGTTTTTGGTTAAATAGACAACCAGAAAATCCAGAATTAGGATGGCTAAAATACAAGAGAGAAGTAAAAAAAAGCGATCAACTTTTTTCAACTAAAGTTAGAAGAGGTTATGAAACTGATATGGGAAGAACATTTCTTAAATACGGCCCACCGAACACAATTACAGACAGACCAAACGAACCAAGTGCCTACCCATACCAAATTTGGCATTATTATAAGATTGGAAAGTTTAATAATAAGAGGTTTATCTTTTATATGCCTGATTTAGGATCTAACGAATACATAACACTTCATTCTACACTTCAGGGAGAATATTTTAATAGAAATTGGAAAACAGATTTACACAGAAGAAATACCCCTGGAAGAAGTGTTGATAACACGCAAAACCCCAACGATAGCCAATGGGGAAGTAATAGCAATACTTTCTTTGTAAATCCTTAAAGAGATAGAAACTGCTGTTGTCATATTGAATTTTAATGGAATAAATTGGCTTGAAAAGTTTATTCCGACATTTATTATCAATTCCGAAAAAGATGCTGAGATTTATGTTATAGACAATGGATCTTCAGATAAATCTCTAGCCTATTTAAAAAATAATTTTCCTTCAATAAAAACCATCCCTTTAGAAAAAAATCTTGGATTTGCAGGTGGATATAACGAAGGATTGAAGAAAATCAATGCAGAATTCTTTATCATCGTAAATTCAGATGTAGAGGTTACTATAAACTGGATTCCTCCTCTTATTAAAGTTCTAAAAAACAACTCTAACATATCTGCTGTCCAACCTAAGATAAAATCTTTTAACAACAAAGATTATTTTGAATATGCTGGTGCTGCTGGAGGTTTTATAGACGCACTTGCCTACCCTTTTTGTAGAGGTAGAGTTTTCGACTACGCAGAATTAGATAAAAAACAGTACGATACGTATTCAGAAATATTCTGGACATCAGGCGCATGTATGGCTATCAAATCAAAAGATTTTAAGGATGTAGGTGGGTTTGATAAAGATTTTTTTGCACATATGGAGGAAATTGATCTTTGCTGGCGATTAAAAAATTTAGGTAAAAATATATTTTACACTAGTGAATCTACTGTTTATCATTTTGGTGGAGGAACTTTAAAATATAGCTCACCAAAAAAAACATTCCTGAATTATAGAAATAATTTATGGATGATTCATAAAAATTTTAAAGGGAAAATACCATTGTTTTTATTTGTACTGATAAGAATTTTACTAGATCAAATTTCTGGAATTAAATTGCTGTTTTTTGGAGACTTAAAAGGTTATTTATCAATTAATAAAGCCCATTTTAGCTATCTAACTAGTATTGGTAAAATGAATGTTAAAAGAAAACAATTTTCAAAATTAAATTTCCATGAACTTAATGAATATAGCAGAAAATCTATAATTTGGAATTATTTCTTTCTAAATAGGAAAACTTTTTCTGAGATAACAAACCAATAATTATAATTCTTCAGTAATAAATTCTTCAGATTTTTTCATAAGGGTATACATCACTTGGTCTTTTTCAATATAGGGAACTTTAGATCTGAAATCCGAAAGCATCAGTTCTAGAATAGGAGAAGTTTTTCTTGGTCTTCTAAATTCCATAGCTTGAGCTGCAGTCATTAATTCAATACTTAATATTCTCTTGATATTTTCAACAATCTCTACCAACTTAACTCCAGCAATGGAACCCATACTAACATGGTCTTCTTGTCCATTAGAAGATTCTATACTATCTATAGATGCAGGATGTGAGAAAATTTTATTTTTACTTACTAAACTAGCTGCAGTATATTGAGAAATCATAAATCCTGAATTAAGACCAGGATTCTTGACAAGAAAAGAAGGAAGCCCTCTTGATCCTGAAATTAGTTTGTAAATTCTTCTCTCTGAAATACTACCTAGCTCTGCCACTGCAATTGCCATAAAGTCCATGGCCATTGCAATGGGTTGGCCATGAAAATTCCCTGCTGAAATAATCTCATCTTCTTGATTAAAAACTATAGGATTGTCTGTAACAGCATTAATTTCAACTGTTAATTTAGCTTNAAAATCGTGTAATACATCCAAACTTGCACCATGAACTTGAGGAATACAACGAAAAGAATAAGGATCTTGAACTGACTTACCATGAATTTGGTGTAAATCACTTTTATCCAGTATTTCTAAAATTTGTTGAGCACATTGACTTTGTCCTTTGAAACCTCTTAAAAGATGTGGTTTTGAATCGAACGGTGACAATCTNCAATTAAATGCATCTATCGAAAGTGCAGAAATTTTATGAATCCAATTAAATAAAGAATCTAGTTTTAAATATGCATATGTAGCATGTGCGCTCATAAACTGAGTTCCATTTAAAAGTGCCAAACCTTCCTTAGAATCTAATTCTAGAACAGATTCACCAAAAGAATCAAAAACATCCCTAGAAACTTTCTTAGACCCATTAAAATTGACNTTACCTTCACCAATNAGAGTTAANGACAAATGAGCNAAAGGTGCTAAGTCACCAGAAGCGCCCAGAGATCCAGATTCAAAAACTACAGGTAAAATATCATTATTGAAGAGGAAAATTAATTTCTCCACTGTTTTTAAATGAACTCCTGAATAGCCCAAAGAAAGCGCATTAATTTTGATTAAAATCATTAATTTAACAATAGTAGAATCTATTTCCTTACCTGTCCCACAGGCGTGTGATCTAACTAAATTTANTTGTAACTTTTTGAGATCATTATCAGANATTCTTGTATCGCATAAAGAACCAAAGCCCGTATTAATGCCATAAAAAACGTGATCTTTACTATTTAGTTTACTGTCTAAATAATCTCTGTTCTTATTAATTCTCTCAATGGACTTTTTAGATAATTTTAATTTAAGATTTTTAGCAAGGATATTTTTTATATCATTTAGGTTAAGTTTTTCTGGGGATATAATAAATTCTAATTCCTTCATTTTGATTATAAAATATCACTTAACAAATACTCTTTTTGCTTCCCGGAATCCATGTGTTTTAATTCTACTTTCATTTTTGAAGAAAAATTCTCTTTAATAAATACAACAAAAGGTATATTATTAGAGTGGGCATATTTAAGTTGTTTTTTCAATTTAGTATTATCTGGATAAAGAATACATGAAATATTTTTTGATCTTAAAAGATACAATAACTTAAGTCCATTAATTGAAGATTCTGACTGATCTACAATCATATATTTGAAAGGTGTATCAAGATTATCAGGGAAAAGATTCAAATCATTCATTAAATCATAGATTCGCTCCGCCCCAAAAGAAACACCTACACCAGAGAGATTTTTTTGACCAAAAACTTCAGTTAAATTGTCATAACGTCCTCCACCAACAATACTTCCCATGGGATTATTATTCATTACTACTTCAAAAATTGAACCTGTATAATAATCTAGTCCTCTAGCTAAAGAAAGGTTTATTTTAAGATTATTCAATCCCAAAATATTACAATTTTCTACTACATAGTTCAGTTCTTGAATTCCTTTTTGACCCAATTCGCTATCATTTAGTTTGTTTTTTAACCAATTAAGAATATTTATTGGAGAATCTGGAAGATTAAATAGTTCTTCAAATAATTTTCCAGTTTTTGGATTTGGAATATGGTTTTTTAAATCTTGAATAACTTTTTCAATACCAATTTTATCAACTTTATCAATTATTACTGTGATTTTAGAAAAATATTCAGTTGAATCGCAAGACTCTATTAAAGAAGCTAAAATTTTTCTATTGTTAATCATTATTGTGTGATCCCTTAGTTTTAATTCGTTTAGAACCTCCTGAATTAATAATACCAACTCAATCTCACAAACCAATGACTTAGAACCAACAATATCTGCATCACATTGATAAAACTCTCGATATCTCCCCTTTTGTGGTCTATCCGCTCTCCAAACAGGTTGAATTTGGTATCTTTTAAATGGGAAAACAATATCGTTTTGATGTTGAACAATAAATCTAGCAAATGGAACTGTTAGATCATATCTTAATGCTTCATCAGAAAAATCATGATCTTTAAAATTTTTAATATTTGATTCTGCTAAAGCTTTATCAAACTTTGCACCTCTTTTTAAAACTTTAAAAAGTAGTTGATCTCCTTCACTTCCATATTTGCCTGTAAGTGTAGATAGTTTCTCCATAGATGGTGTTTCGATTGGAGAAAATCCAAATTTTTCAAACTTTAATTTTACAATATCAAATAGAAAGTTTCTTCTTCTTATTTCAGATGGTAAAAAATCTCTAGTTCCTTTAGGTATAGAAGGTTTTTGCATGTTTGTAAAAGTATGAAATTATACAAATAAGTTGCAATTAGCTACAGACAATGCTAGTAATTAATCTTTTTTAAGTATTGTTATATTTCTGAAAAAGAAGTTTTGGAAAGAACGATATTTCCAAAAGGATCAATTATAAATTTAGAAGGAAATTCTAAAACGCAATATTTATTGGCAATAAAAGAGTTCAAAACTAATTTATTGAACTGAACAACCTGCAACTGGTTTTAATTAAAAATACCTATAATTTAAAATAAAAAAAACCTCGAAAATCGAGGTTTAATTTTTAAAAGCGGAGAGTGAGGGATTCGAACCCCCGGTACATTGCTGTACAATAGTTTTCAAGACTACCGCATTCGACCACTCTGCCAACTCTCCTTAAGCTGGGCAAAAATAGAAAAAACATTTTTATAGCAAGTATTATTTGAAAATAAATTATAGAAAATATTATAACTATTTTTGTGTGATGTCTTGGAACGTTTACATAAGAGGATATAAAAATTATCTGCAGATAGAAAAATCACTTTCAAAAAATACTGTAGATGCTTATTGCAGAGATATTATTAAACTCAATGAGTTTTTTAATAATAATGAATTAACCAAAAAAATAAATGAACTATCCTACCAAGACTTTCAAAATTATATATCACATTTAAATAAGCAAAAAATTAATGCCCGTTCTCAGTCAAGAGTAATTTCAAGTATTAGATCATTTTTTAAATTTTTGATTTTGGAGAAAATTGTGGACGAAAATCCCTCAGATTTATTAGAAAATCCAAAAACAGGTAAAAAACTTCCAGAGTTTTTGACCATAAAAGAAGTTGATGAGCTAGTTCAACAGATTGACCGTTCCAAAGCTGATGGAGAAAGAAACTTGGCAATTATTGAAGTCCTTTATGGGTGTGGATTAAGAGTAACTGAATTAATTGAACTAAAAATTTCAGAAATATATTGGAAGGAAGGATTTATAAGAGTTATAGGTAAAGGAAATAAAGAAAGACTTATTCCATTAGGGAAAATTGCCTCTAAATATTTAAAGATTTATTTAAATGAAGTTAGAGTACACCAAATAATTAGCAACGAGTTTATCGATCATGTTTTTTTAAATAAAAATGGAAAAAAAATATCAAGGGTAATGATTTTTAAAATTATAAAAAGATTAACTGAACTTGCAGGTATTAAAAAAAATGTTTCTCCACACACTCTTAGGCATTCATTTGCAACACATTTAGTTGAAGGAGGAGCAGATTTAAGAGCAGTACAGGAAATGCTGGGTCATCAATCCATTACTACAACAGAAATATACACTCACCTAGACAAGAACTATCTAAAACAAAGCATATTAGATCATCATCCGTTAGAAAAAACTAAAATGGATTGGTAGCCCATACATTAAGCTCCGGAATAAAACCTCTTTTATCCATATTTATTGCAGAAACTATTGCATGGGAAATCTCTCTAGAAGTTAATTTATTTTCTTTTTCATCTCTTTCAACTCTATCTTTATTATTGAAAGCTGTAGGAACTTCACTAGGATTTACTAAAACTACTCTGATGTTATCTCTTCTTAGCTCGTGTCTCCAACATTCTGTCAACCCCCTTAATGCAAATTTTGATGCACAATACACTGAACCCGAGGGAAATCCACTTGTAGCAGCACTAGATCCAATGTTTATAATTGTACCATGTTGCTGGGTTTTAAAAAACTTAACTACTTCTTGAGTTAACATCGTGAGACCAAAAACATTAGTAGAGAAAGTAGTTTCGAAGTGACTAACTTTAATATCTTCTAGTTTTGCAAATTCACCTATCCCAGCGTTATTTATTAGAACATCTATTCCCCCCATAGAATGAAAAGCATCTAGTGTTTTAACCGCAATGCTGTTGTATTTGCCAACATCAAGATGAATAGGAATAGCGTTAATTTTACTAGCAACGTTTTCTAATTTAACTTTGTCTCTTCCAGTTATACATACAATAGCACCATTTTCTACCAATTCAATTGCAGTAGCTTTTCCAATACCAGAGCTTCCTCCAGTTAAAAGGACTTTTTTTCCAGATAGATTATTCATATTAAAATTTACTTAAATATAAGAAATAAAGAATTTATTTTATGTTAATAAATCCTAATGATATTATAAAAGAGATATTATTTTATCTGAATTTGGACTTGTAGAACTTCTAAATCTTTTAATTAAATGACCGTTTTCATCAATTAAATATTTCTCAAAATTCCACATAATATCTCCATTAAATGATTGNTTTTNCTGACTATTAAGCCATTTNAATAATGGATNAATGTCTTTTCCCTTGACNCTTATTTTATTGGACATTAAAAAAGAAACTCCATAATTTTTAGAACAAAAAGTCTTGATATCACTATTTGAGCCAGGTTCCTGTCCCCCAAAGTTATTTGCTGGAAAACCAATAATTACCAAATCTTTTCCATATTTACTGTGTATATTTTGTAATGCCTTGTATTGAGAGGTAAAGCCACATTGACTAGCAGTATTTACAAAAAGCATTTTTTTGCCCTTGAAGGCGGATAATGATTGGGTTTTTCCGTCAATGGTAATTATATCAAATTCGTGTACAGAATTTTGTGAAGCCATAGTTAAAAAGTTGAAAATTGAAAAGATAAATACTAAGTATCTCATTTTTTTGTTTAATTATTTAACTTAAATATTAAACAAATATAGTGCTTATATCCAATAATATCCAAATTGTTTTGATAAATTATCTTAAATTTGGTCGAAATTTCACTTTCCATTTAAATGAATACTAAAACTGCTTCCTTTTACACTCTTGGATGTAAACTTAATTTTTCAGAAACTAGTACTATTTCAAGAGATTTAGAGGAAGAAGGCTATGCAAAAATTGATTTTGAGTTAGGTGCTGATATATATGTTATAAATACTTGCTCCGTTACGGATCAAGCAGATAAAAAGTGTAGAAATATCGTAAGAAAGGCACTTAAATACAACCCAAATGCATTTATTATTGTTATAGGTTGTTATGCCCAGTTAAAACCAGAAGAAATATCTAAAATTGAAGGTGTAGATTTAGTTTTAGGAGCTCAAGAAAAGTTTAATATTGGCAACTATTTAAAAGATAGTAAAAAGAAAAAAAAACCAATAATACTAAATCAGCCTATCAAAAATGTCAAATCATTTTACCCTGGTTACAGTGTAGGTGAAAGAACCAGGTCATTTTTTAAAGTTCAAGATGGTTGTAATTATTTTTGTTCTTTTTGCACCATTCCTTTGGCCAGGGGTAAAAGCAGAAGCGGCACTATTTCTCAAACTATAGAAAAAGCCAAGGAAATAGGTAATTCTGAAGCAAAAGAAGTTGTTTTAACAGGGATAAATATAGGTGATTTCGGATATGGAACCAAAGAGAACTTTTATCAATTAATAAATAAATTAGAAGAATTAAATGGCATTTCTAGATATAGAATATCTTCCATTGAACCTGATTTACTTAGTGAAGAAATTATTGAATTTGTTAGCAGTTCTGAGAAATTTGTTCCCCATTTTCATATCCCCCTTCAAAGTGGGTCTAATTTCCTTCTAAAAAAAATGAGGAGAAAATACAATACTGACTTGTATTCTTCTAGAATAGAGTTAATAAAGAAATTAATGCCCCATGCATGCATAGGAGTAGATTTAATAGTAGGTTTTCCAGGTGAGACTGCAGAAGAGTTTAATAAAACTATTGATTATATAAAATCAGTTCCTGTTTCTTATTTACATGTATTTACTTATTCTGAAAGAGCGAATACCAATGCTCCTAAAATGAATGAGAAAGTTCCTATGGAGATAAGAAGAAAAAGAAGCAAACAACTTAGGATATTAAGTTTGAAACTTAAACATAAATTTTACAACGAAAATATAGGTTATAAGGGTAAAGTATTGTTTGAATCCAAAGAAGACAATTTCTTAATAGGATTTACAGAAAACTATCTAAAGGTTAAAATACCATTTGAAAAAAATAAGATCAATACTATTCAAAAAGTAAGAATAGAAAAAATAAGCTCTGATATTGAAGCTTATGGTAGTTTAATAAAGGAATTAGAATTAGTTAAATAAAAAAATTAAATGAAAGTATACAATTTACTGAATATAAACATTTTATTAAAAATATTTTTATTATTTTTTCTTGCGCTTCCATTGACTTTTATAAGTCAAAATATGACAATTTTTGGAAATATAACTGATACCTTAAATAATTCTACTAAAAAAGATGCAGTTGTTATGCTAGTAAGACTTTCTGATTCTACCATGATTGACTTTAAAAGAACAGATGAAAATGGAGGTTTTTATTTTAGCACACCCATTGATACTGTTGAAATTATAATTTCTCATCATAAAAATGATGATAAAATAATCTTCTTTTTTCCGTCTACAGACAGATTATCTTTAAATCTCAGCAACACAATCCTTCCAGAGAAAAGCGAAATGATGAACGAGGTTACTATCTATGCTTTCAAAGATCCTGTTTTCTTTAGAGGAGACACTTTAGTATTTTTAGCAGATTCCTTTAAAACAAAAGAAAATGCTGTAGTAGAAGATTTACTAAAAAAACTACCTGGTGTGGAAGTAGATAAAAATGGATCTATTAGCTCACAAGGAAGAGAAGTAAATAAAGTATTGGTAGATGGAGATGAGTTTTTTGGAAGCGACCCTACTATAGCAACTAAAAACCTAGGTGCAAAAAGTATAGAAAGTGTTGAAATTTATGAAGAAGAGAACACAGATTCTGATGAAACTGCAGATGAAACCATTCAAGTAATGGATTTAAGGCTTAAAGAAGATGCTAAAAAAGGATATTTTGGAAGAGCTTCTGGTGGAATAGACTTTAGCAACTTCTATGAGGGAGAATTACTTTTTAATAAATTCAACAAAGATTTTAAACTATCTGTTTTTTCTTTAGCTTCTAATACTCCAAGAGCAAATTTTGGATATGGAGATATCAAAAAATATGGACTCAGCACAGATAATGGTAATTTTTTTAGTGACGATAACAGAGGAGGATGGTGGGGAGGATCCAATGGATACAATAACAATGGAATTCCTCAAACTCTAAAATCTGGAGTGTTTTTTTCAGATAAAATAGGTGAAAAAGTAAAGATCGGATTCAACTATACCTATAACCAATCTTCTTTGGACTCTAGATCAGATAGAAATTTACAATACCAACTAAGAGACACTACTTTTTATGTGGAAGAAAGAAATTCTTCTAACCAAGAGAGTGTAGACCAACTAATAAATGCTAGAGTTGAAATAAAACTAGATAGCGTAACAACTTTGGAAATTTTACCTAGTTACAGCACATCAAAAAACATCAATATTGATACTTTGAAAAATGAATTTATAGGAGAGGATAATATTATTAATTCCAGTTCAATTGTTCAACAAGATCACCAATCTGAAAGTTATAATTTTCAAACTGAGCTAAGACTAAAGAGAGAATTTAAGAAAAAAGATAGATTACTTAAATATTCTTTTCTCTACAGTCAATCGGAAAATGATGAAGACCAATTAAACGTAACAGAAAATGAGTATATTTTTAATACATCATCAAATGATACTATTGATCAGAATCAACAATTTTTGTCAAAATCTGAAAACTATAAATCTCAATTCCTTTTTAGAGAGCCAATTAATAAAAAATGGAGTATTGACCTAGAGCATTTGTATAAAGTAAATCTTGGTGATCAGAGCAGAAAGACTTTTAACAAAGAATTTAACTCAGAGGATTACAACATTTTAGACAACCAATTTTCAAATTATTTTGACAATTTTAAACTTACCAACAGAGGAGGAATATACACTGTGTATCGATATAAAAAAGACCGACTAAAAATAGGTGGATACGTGAGAAATGTACAGTTAAGAAGTTTTGACATAAACAATAACCCACTAACAAATTCATTAAATTTTTGGGACCTTCTTCCTCAGGTTAATTACAGACATAAATTTAGCAACTCTCAAAGAATTAGGTTTAATTATAGAACTAACTCTAGACAACCATCTTTAAATCAATTACAACCTGTTCAGAATAATTCTAACCCAAATAAAATAGTAGAAGGAAATCCAGACTTAAGACCAGACTATTCACACCAGTTGAATATATCTTATAACCACTGGAAAGGATTAACTGGAAGCTATATTTGGTCTAATTTAAGCTACAGAAGGGTAATGA
>PAST01000014.1 GCA_002713405.1 Crocinitomicaceae bacterium
GAGAATATTAGAAGCAATATTCTCAGTACTTTCTTTAAAGTCTTTGAAAGTTTGTTTTTTTTCAAATAGCATTTGCTTTAGAATTATTAATATCCATCTATCACCAATTACATCAAGAGCTGATGTTATAGGGCAACCACATTTAAAAACACTTTTCATTTATTATTTATTTTAAAATAAATTATTAACTAATTAAATTAGTTGAAATTCTAAACTTTAAATATAGTTAACATTTTGTTAAGATTTGCTTATTTAAATTATTTCTACTTAAAAAAGTTGATTACACTAAAAAAGCCTTAAAAATTACTTGTTTTTATACATTTCGTCAATTTCTATTCCATAGTCGTATTGGAGATCTGGGTCGAGCGAAACAATAATTTTCTGAACTCTTAGAATTTCTCGTTCAAATATATTAGTTAGTGGAATACTTTTTTTAATAGATGGTGAAAATTCTCCCAACATTTTACAGAAAAATAATATTAATTCAACTTCAGTTTGCTTTTTCTTTGAGTAACGAATATTTTTTTTTGTATTTCTTAAAATTTTCCGAATACTTTTTTTAACATAATAATAGCTTTTTCTATTTACTTCTTCAAATTGAGTCTTTATTTCTTCTTTAATTCCCTGAATAAAGTAATTTTCATCATCTGATTCAAATAATAAATAGGTGAGTAGTTCTTTATTTTCTTTTTTAAACTTTGATAAATTTAGACATAGCTCTGTAAGCTCCTCCCTAGAACGTGTTTTAAGTTCTTCTTTAATTGCTTTTATACCTGCAGGTTTCATAAATATTCTCGTTACATTTCATTTTCAATATAACATTTAAGGTAACATATTTTTGCACTTATTTAATTAGATCCTTTATTGCAACAATGTTGCAATAAAAGTATATATTTGACGCAAACTAATTATATTAAATTGAGAAATTGTTTTATTGTAGTACTTATTTTTGGTTTTCAACTTGGATATAGTCAAATTATAAAAGGAAAAGTAGTCGATAATAATTCAGGAGATGGTATTGCTTTTGCAGAAGTATTTTGTTTAGAAACTCAAAATGGAACGGTTGCAGATTTTGATGGTAATTGGGAATTAGAAAATCAAGTTAGTTTTCAAATAACTATTCTTGTAAAGGCAGAAAACTTTGATAGTAAAATTATAAAACTTGAAGAATTTAATAAAGAATTAATTGTAAAACTAGAACATTCTCACATCCATTTAGACGAAGTTATAGTATCTACCTCAGATTCTAAACTTCAAAGATATAGCGCTTTCCCTGTGGAATCAAGAAAAATAGCTGATTTGAATAAAATTGAGCAAACTAATATTGTAGATGTAATTAGTAATATTCCAGGAATCTATAATTTTTCAACCGGAAATGGAATTGCCAAACCTGTTTTAAGAGGTCTTTCAGGAATGCGAGTACTTACTTCTCAAAATGGTCTTCGATTAGAAAATCAACAGTGGGGGGCTGATCATGGATTTGCAGTGCTAAATTTGGGAATCAATAGAGTTGAAATTATTAAAGGACCAAGTTCTCTAATTTACGGTGCAGATGCTCTTGGAGGTGTTATCTACCTGGCAGATGAACCCTATGCAAATTTAAATAAACAAGAAATTAAAGCAAGTACAAAGCTGGAGACTAACTCTATGGCTACAGTTAACAAAATATCATATAAATCTTCCAAAAATAATTTACGTTTTGCGGTTTATGGAGGCTATTTTTCAAGAGCTAATTATGCAGTTGGAAATTCTCAATTTTTGAATTTTTCAAATAAAGAATTTGTTACCAACTCTAAAAATAGTGGTGGTTCTTTTAAAACAGCTATTGGCTTTAATAAAAATAATTGGATTACAAATTTTAGATATCAACTACTATATTTTCAAAATGGACTTCCAGGACATACTCATGATAGTATTTGGGAACTATCTAGCTTCATTTCTTCAAATCAATCTAGAAATTATACTATTCCTGCTCAAAAAATTATCAATCATTTAGCACAATGGGAAAACAAATTTTATTTTAAAAATGATGAAGTGATTGCACAATTAGGATTTACATCAAATGACTTAAAAGAATTTGGAGAAAAACTTTTTACACCAGGTATTGATATGACTTTNCAAAATTCNTCATATAATGTTCAATGGAAACATCATTTCAATAAATACTTTGATGTAGTTTCAGGCTCTCAAGGAATGATGCAAAGTAATACTAATGGCCAAAATCCAGAAGAAATATTAGTTCCTAATGCTAACTTTAATGATCTCGGGGCCTATGCNTTACTTAAAGGAACTTTAAATTTGTGGAATATTCAGGCTGGAGCAAGATACGATCAGCGAAGTATAACTACCAAAGAATTTTTAGGTGGTTTTGATAAAAGTTTTAGCGGATTAAACTATTCTGTTGGTATTTCAAGATCGTCAAAAACTCTAACCACTAGGTTAAATGCATCAACAGGGTTTAGACCTCCACATATTTCTGAGTTGCTAGCAGATGGAGTTCACCATGCAACAATGCAATATTTGGTTGGAGATCGAAATTTTGAGTCAGAAAGAGCAAACCAAATTGACTTTTATTTAGGTACACATTTTGACCATCTTGAAATTGTCATTAATCCTTTTATAAACCAGATTAATAATTTTATATATAAAATTCAAAGGTTTGATGCTAATAATCAACCTGCAACAGATATTAACTCTGGACTTTACATATTTGATATGAGACAAACTAACGCTGTTGTTTCTGGAGGGGAGATAGCTATACACTATCATCCTCATATTGCTCACTGGTTACACTTGGAAAGTAATTTGTCATTATTGTCAACTCAAGATAGTCTACCATTTATTCCTCAAAACAGATTTAATAACACTGCTAAGGTGGAGTTTAAAAATGAAAATAAACTTAATTTAAATAGTTTCTCAGCCCAATATATTCACTTTTTTGAGCAAAATAGTGTTGCTCCGTATGAAACTCCAAGTGCTTCGTACCAAATAATAAACATTAGTTGTATAGGCTCAATTTCAAAAAAACATAAAATNGGGTATTCTNTTGGCGTAAATAATTTANTTAATATTAATTACATTGATCATTTATCGCGTCTTAAAAACTATGATATACCAAATCCTGGGAGAAACTTTTACGTGAAACTATACTTAACCGTATAAAAAAAATATTGTTTGAATATAATCATAAATGGGTTCGCTGATAATATTCAAAATTTTAGTTATTAATTGAGCCCAATTAAAATAAAAAAAATGAAAAAAGTAGCAATTTTATTTAGTGCAGTTGTATTTATTGGTTTTACATCATGTAACAAATGTCATGAGTGCCATGCTGATGTTAACGGAGCAGAAGTTGAATTAGGAGAATATTGTGGTGATGAAGCTGAAGATTTAGAAAATAGTGGATACATAGATCCAGCGGATTCAACTGGAACTGTACATGTTGTACACTGTGGTGAAGATCATTAGTATTATAGNTAATGCTAAAACATATATTAAAAGCAGATAAAATTTTATCTGCTTTTTTTTGTAAATTAACAATATGAAAATTGATGCCGTAAAGGAAATACTTAAAAAGAGAAATCTCAAGGCTACTTCAAATAGGTTAAACTTATTAATGAAAATGGAAAATAAAGGTTCTGCTATGAGTTATTCAAATATTCAAAATGACATGCAACCTATTGATAGAGTTACTTTATACAGAACAATAGAAAAACTAAAAGAAAAAGGAATAATACACATTGCATACCAGAGTAACAATGAAATATATTATGCGATTTGTGGAATGGATTGTAGTATAGAAAATCATACCCATAATCATGTTCATTTCAAATGTTTAAATTGCAAAACTGTTACATGTGAAGATCTTTTAAATTCTTTGAAGATTTCTTTGCCAAATTATGAAATTCATAATGTAGCTGTTAGTGTAGATGGTTTATGTGAAATATGTAGATAATTCTATTCTACAAATAATTAAAAACTTTTAATTAAATTCTCTTAAGCTGGATGTTTTTAGAATTTTCATAAATAATAAATTCTTATTTATTATTATAAATATAATTTGCCTTGTTTACATATTATTAGTTAATAATTGGTCTAATTAATTAAATATTATTTATATTTCATTAATATTCTTTTTTAATTTCAAATATTATTCTTCTAAAAATGAAAAAAATAATTATTCCTTTTTTATTTCTGCTATTTTCACTAAGTCTTTATTGCCAAACAATTAATTTAGGAAATCCTCTTTCATGGAATGGAAAAGTAAGTCTTAAAAATATTCCAGAAAAAACCATGACTGGATTCAATCAGTCTAAAGTTGATTCTGAAGACAACATTAACGATGCTTTAAAAGATCGTCCTTGGAGATTTGGATATAAATATGATGTTAATTACAATTTAAATAATTCTGGTTCTTGGAAAATATTGCCAAATGGCGATAAAATTTGGCAATTAGCTATAGAATGTAAGAATGCTTTGACAGTAAACCTTTTATTTCAAAATTTTCATCTCCCCAAAGGAGCTTATTTATATTTATACGATATAGATCAAACTAACAGAGTTGGAGCGTATACTTCTAATAATAACAGAATGGATGGTGAGTTAGGTTCTGAATTAGTACATGGAGAAAAAATTATTGTAGAATATGTAGAGCCAGCTGAGGTTAAAGAATCTGGAAGATTTACAATTTCTAACGTAATACATGGATATAGAACACTCGCCCCAATTGAAAAAAATCTTTTAAAAGCTCTTAACTCATCTGGGGATTGTAATATAGATGTCAATTGTCCATTAGGTAATGGTTGGGATAGTGAAATTCGATCTGTTGCTATGATTGTAGTAGGTGGAAGTGGGATTTGTACTGGAGCTTTGGTTAATAATACTTGCAATGATGGAAGTACTTATTTCTTAACAGCCAATCATTGTTTAGGTGGAAGTACTGGTTCTTGGGCTTTTAGATTTAACTGGGAAAGTCCACCAGGTACAGAGTCTTGCGCTACAACTGTTGGTTCAGTAGATCCAGGTCCACCATACGATCAAACTGCTAATGGAGCTACAATTTTAGTTAATTCTGCAGCTTCAGATTTTGCTCTTCTTGAAATAAATAATATGACCCTAACCAACGCTCAAAATTGGAACTGTTTTTATGCTGGTTGGGATGCTTCAGATTTAACCACTGTTACCCAAGCAACAGGAATTCATCACCCATCTGGAGATGTCAAAAAGATTTGTAGAGAAAACGATGCTCCTTATCACTCAAATAACGGAGGCGCAGCTACTTGGTATATTAATCAATGGGAACAAGGTGTAACTGAGCCTGGTTCTTCAGGATCTCCATTATTTGATCAAAATCATAGAATTATTGGTCAGCTATACGGTGGGGCAGCAGCATGTGCAGGTACTGTTAATAATAATCAGTACGATTATTATGGTAGAATGGGTGTTTCATGGAATAATGGTTTGGATACTTATTTAGCCCCAACTTCATGTGGGGTTTCTACCTTAACTGATGATGGATGGGATCCAAATACACCAACTCTTCCTGATGATGCAGGAATATCTACAGTTACTTCTCCTCAAGGACCTTATTGTGTAGATAATTTTGATCCAGAAATTACACTAAGAAATTATGGTACTAATAACTTAACAACAGTATCAATAAATTATGATATTGATGGTACCACCAATAATTTTTATTCATGGACAGGGAATTTAGCACCGGGAGGAACAGAAATTATAACACTGCCAAATATGATTAGTACTGCGGGTTCTCATACTTTTAACGCCTACACTTTTCTTCCAAACGGAAATACTGATAGTAATCCACTGAACGATGCAGCTAGTGCAAATTACTCAGCAACGATAGGCGGTCAAGATATTTTGGTAGAAATTAATACAGACTGTTGGGGGTCTGAAATAACATGGACAATTGAAGATAGTAACTCAAATATTTTAGCCAGTGGAGGTCCTTACTCGGATGTTGCAGGTGGAGAATTAATTACTGAAACAATATGTTTGGCAGACGATTGTTATGATTTTATTATAAATGATTCTTATGGCGATGGTATGTATGGTTCACAATGGGGGTCTTGTAGTGTAGACGGAAATTATACGATTACTCATGTTTATACTGGTACTGTATTGGCTTCAACTATTGCTACGAACGCAGATTTTGGAAATCAAGAAATTAATAGTTTTTGTGTAACTCCTCCAACAATTTGCGGAATGAATGTTTCAAGTTCTATAAATAATCCCCAATGTCAGGGCATAGATAATGGAAGTATTGCTGTGACAGTTTCCGGTGGTGCACCAGGATATACTTATAACTGGGGAACTTTATTAGGTGATTCATCAAATATTAGTAATCTGTCTCCGGGTATATATTCTATTATAATTTCTGATTCTTTACAATGTGACACTATAATTAGCTATAATCTAAACTATTCTACAGTCTTATCACTCAATAACTCTTCATATGATATTAGTTGTTATGGAGCAAATGATGGATCAGTCTCTGTAACTCCATCTGGAAGCTCTGGTTATTCCTATGATTGGGGTTCAGGATTTAATAATGTTTCAGGTTTAAGCGGATTATCAGCAGGAATTTATACTGTTACAGTAACAGATACAAATGGTTGTATGCAAACAACTTCATTCAATATTATTGAACCGCCTGCTAACCAAGTCAGTTTTAATTATACCATGAATGATTTAACGGTTTATTTTACAAATACGTCTTCAGTTGGTGCAAATTCATGGGATTTCGGGGATGGATCTACTAGTTCTTCAAGTAATCCATTCCATACCTATCCTAGTAATGGAACTTATAATGCTTGTTTAAACTTGACATCTTCTTGCGGTGTTATTACTTATTGTGAAGACATAACAGTTTTTGACTCAAGTACCATTGATATTAAAGAAATTACTAGCGATATGATTAAGGTATATCCTAATCCATCAAAAGGAATTTTTAATATTAATTTTTCATCTGAAAAAGATATTTCAATTAATGTATTTGAGATTACTGGGAGGCAAGTGTTTTTTAAGGAGTTTTTTAACTCAAAAGAATTAATGGTTAATCTTTCTGATAAATTACCTGGTACTTATATTTTAAAAATACTAATTGACGAAGTACAATACCAAAAAAGAATCATTAATACTAAATAGATAAATGAGTTTAATTTAGTTTTTCTCTTATGAAGAAACTAATTTATTGTGATTTATCTTCTAGATGCCTTGGCAATTTCTTCAAATCGGATATCCTTATAGCTATAGGTCACCGTTTCAAAAAAACTATTGCCTATTTCTTTTTTCCAATCCATGTGTAAAGAAACATCGTACTTTGAAGGTGGTGAAATAGTATATTTTACAGAGTATAAATCCTCTATTTTTCCAGGTAATGAAATATTTCTAGCGTAATGTAAATTATCAGAGAGGTTGATATGTGGAATCAAGTCTATAAATGTTCTTAAGCCAGTTTTCTGGTTAGTAATCAATGCATTAATATTCAAATAAGGGACAAATCCCCCTTTGGGTGTTCCTTTAGGAATATTATCTAAATCCCAATTAACTCTAGCTTCAATATGAATGTCTGTTAAATTCTCATTTAAGTTGGTTGAAGATGGCATTATTATATCTTTAATAGCTCCTTCAAAAATAACTACAATTCCTGGTTCAATTCTTTCTTCTCCGATAATTAACTCTTGGGCATTTGAAAAAAAATTAGTCATCATTAGAATAGTTAGAGACAGTATTTTATTAGAAAATTTCATATTTAATTTTTAATAATTATTTATTTGAATATACAGAATCCATTTTATAGGTATTATTGAATGAATTTGAAATTTATAGAATGTTGATTTAAATCTTATTTACCCTTACAGCATTTAATCCTTTTGGGCCTTTTTCTAACTCAAAAGATACTTTGTTACCTTCTCCAATATCACCATTTAAGCTACTAACATGAACAAAGTATTTGTCATTGGTTACATCTTCTTTAATAAACCCATATCCTTTTTCGTCGTTGTAGAATTCAACTTTTCCAGACTTGATAGGATCGTCATTTTCATTTTCTTTTGCGGGAACTCCAATTACAATATCTTCTGCTTTTATAACAGTTCTTTTTGATTTATCTGGTGGAGTATCTGTGAAATTACCGTTTTCGTCAATGTAGGCGATTGACTCTTCAAATGTCTTTTTTGGATTAGCTCTTCTTTCTTCTCTTTTAGCTAATTTATCTTGTCGCTTTTTTAAACGTTTTTTTTCTTTTTCTTTTTTGCTAAAAGTTTCTTGTGACTTACCCATTTAATTAATATTTAACCAAATATAAGGTTATTATCTAATAATTCATCCTTTAATAGGTATTTAAAGACCTTAAACACTCTTGAATTTTTCAACGTTTTAAAGTTAAAAACAACTAAAAAATTAATTTTTAGTTCTTAGTAATAAGTAGTATTAGTTGAGTAGATTATAGTCTAGACTCTCACCCCCATAATACATATATCATCAATCTGCTCTTCTTTTTGCATCCAATTAGCCAATTCTATCTCCAATAATTTATTTTGCTTTTTCTCCTCTTCTTTACTTATTTTAAGAAGAAGATTTTTGAAATTTGCAGTCATGTATTTTTTACCATTGTCTCCACCAAATTGATCCTGATAGCCATCTGAATAAATGTAAATCATATCGTCTTTTTTAAGCTTCAATGAATGCTTGGTAAATGGTTTTTTTAAACCCGTTTCTAGACCAACAGCTTGAGAATCTCCTCTAAAAGTGCTTATTTCATTACCACTAACAATAACTAATGGATTATGTGCCCCAGAAAACTCTAGAGCTTTCTTTTTCATGTTGAGCTTACAAATAGAAATATCCATCCCATCCTTTTGGTCGTCTTTTGTATCTTGATTTAAAGATTTAATAATCTGCTTTCTCATTTCATCTAATATCTTATTAGTATCCTTAAATCCTTTTTCTACAATAATTTCATTAAGTAGGGAAGTTCCTATCATACTCATAAAAGCTCCAGGAACACCATGCCCAGTACAATCAGCCACTGTGAAGAATATATTCTCTTCTTTATCTTTAAATACCCAATAAAAATCACCAGAAACAACGTCCTTAGGTTTAAAAAAGGTGAAACTTTTGGGAATAACAGATTTTCTATAACTTTCTGAAGTCATCATTGCATCTTGAATACGTTTTGCATAATTAATGGAGTCGACAATTTCTTTGTTCTTCTCCTCTAGTCTAATTCTAGACTCTTCTTTCAGTTTGGCTGTATATCTTCTTTGACTTAAGTATTTATTAGATGAATATCCAGAAATTGAAATTAAAAGGACAAGGACCCCCCAAAATGGAATTGCCGTTGCCATATTTTTGTACCAAGGTCCAACAACAGAAATATTAACTTTAAGGGGGGTTGAGTAATTCATATCTCTGTCAACAGACTGAAATTCCAAAGTGTATTTTCCAGTTTTTTTTGGATGGAATACGTATTCATTAGAAGATATAATTAGTGATTCTGTTTTATTTTTTCGAGTTATTTTAATTAAATATTTTTGTTTCTCTTTTTTTGTATTGAAACTTGTAGAATTAAGTGTAAATTTTGATCTAGTATCAGATACAAATTTTTGATTATTATTTTTAAGATCCCTTAAGTTGTTATAAAAACCATTTGGAGTTTCTATAGAACTAATTTTTATGTAAGGTGTTTGTATTTTAGGCTCGTATGACGTAATTCCACCGTAGCTTCCAAACCAATATTTATTACCATTTATACCGTACAAAGATTTTACAGTATTATTTATAAGTCCATCTCTTGAATCTAAACTATTCCATATTTCTCCATTAAAATAATTGACTCCTCCATGCCAGGACCCTACAAAAACTTTGTCAAAGTCATCAACATAAATAGTGTAGGACTCATCCGAGCTTAATCCATTTTCCATTGTGTAGCTTATGAAATCTTTTCCATTATACATTTGAACTCCTGACCCATCTAATGCTATCCAATAGTTATTTTTTGAGTCTACTGCAACTTCTTCCACTTTATCATTTGCTAAACCATTTTTAGTAGAAAAATTTGTAAATTTTAACCCATTAAAAATTGAAAATCCTGATCCGTAGGTACTGTAAATTACTTCATTATTTTTACCAATTGTTACTGCACAAGGTTGAGAAACAGAAAGAGATGAGAAAAGAGGTCTAACTAAGCCATCTGACTCTTTGTATATAGTTAACGAGTCATTTTTAAATTTTCCAAGACCACTTGTAGTTGCTATCCACATAGTGCCATCATTGTCGAATTCTAAATCAAAAACTTGTGTATTTGAGATTCCAATTTTTTTTGTCATATTTTCAAAATTATTTTCATAAAATCTTGTAATATGATTTTTTTGAACTAACCACATAGACCCATCACTATCAATTTCAATGTCTAGAACTAAGTTTCTAGGCATATTACTATTTGATTTATTATAATAATTAGTTATAATACCATTTTCAATCTTATATAGTCCATTAATTGCACCAGCCCAAATAACTCCATCTTTATCTACTTTAATATCGTTAACAGTTTCAGCAACTTCAAATCCTTCATTTGCAGTAATTGTATTTATTGAGTTTGGGTCGTAAAAAAATACGCCGTTCATATTCGTTGAAATAAAATACATTCCATCTTTAGTTTTGTCAATGGATGATATTCTAACGCCTTTTAGACCCTCTTTTTCAAGACTAATAATAGTATTAAATTGATTGTCTTCAAATCTACAAAGGCCTGTTTGAGTTCCAATTAAAAGACTATTTTCATCTACATGAATATCTATAATAACACTATTAGGTAAGCCGTCAAAAGTACTGTAAAATTTAAATTTTACACCATCGTATTTAATTAATCCAGAAGCGGTTCCAAGCCAAATGTTATTGTCATTATCCTTTTTTATGACATTTATAAAATATCCTCCCCACGTTAGATTACTAAATGTTTTAATATTGATTGGCTTTATTATTCCTTTACTGAAAATAGAGAGCCCGTTACCTGTACCAATCCATATGTTATTCCCAATTACAGTAATACATTGTATGTTTCCATCACCAATTCCCGATGTGAAATTATAGTTAGTAAATTTTTTATTCTCTAAAACTGATAAACCCTTATTTGTACCAATTAAAATATTTCCTTCGTTATCTTCATTAATTGCTCCTATAATATTTGATGGCAGGCCATCTTTATTAGTAAAATGATTGATTATTTTACCATCCTTCCATTGTATCAATCCCATGGTGGCATAACCTAACCAGATGTAACCATTACTATCCTCAAAAATTGCTCTTATTGGATCGTTTGGCAATCCATTAATGTAGTTATAGTTCTTAACAGTCAATCCATCATAAACAGAAAGACAATTAAATGTTGCAAAATATAAAATGTCTTTTTTAGAAATAATTGACTTTATTATGCTATTACTAAGCATTCCATCAAACATGGTAACTTTTCCCCATGATGTATTGATTTGAGTAGGAATTTCAAAATTTATATTTTCAAAAGGTTTTGAACTATTATTAATTTTAAATATTAACTTTTTTCCATTATTGCTAAAATAAATATCATCACTATGCTTACTTGAAACTTTCACATACCAATCTCCATTAGGTGGGTCAAAACTGTAATTGCCAGAGTTGTCGGTAACAGAAATACTAAAAATTTTATTAGAAGTAGCATTAACTAAGCTAACATTAATACCTGGATGAGGATTTTTACCATCAAAAGTTGATATGTTTCCACTAATTCTCGAATGTTGATTTAATATTAATTTTATTTCTTTTTCCTGATTTTCTGAAATATTAAATTCACTGGACCATTTATAAAATTCTGAATAGTTACTTCCAATTAAATAATTTCCTGGATTAACAGAAATAGTATATTCTCCATTTTTATCTAAATTAAAAAATCTAAACATTTTTTCATTTTTTAACCCAAAAAATCCATTTTTATAAGGTTCTAAGTTCTTTTTTAAAATTTTAATTTTAATCTTAGAAAGTTTTTTATCATTAATTTTCAAATTAAATCTTGATTTATAGTTTCCGTTTGGTTTACCAATGATTATTATACTGTTTTTACCCTTTTTTAAAAGATGATCGAAATTTAAATTATAAGTTCCGAAAGGAATTTTAGCTTTTTGACCGTTTATATAGATCTCTGAAGCCATGTCAACATTACTGTAGATAAAACTATATTTAAATTCAGTTTTAGATTCAATTTTACTTGAAATAATAAAAGTGTTATTGAAATTTATTTCATCAAATATTTGATACAGTGAAAAAGTTACGTTATCAAATTTTGATAAATTAAGTTTTTTTATTTTTTCTTTGCTTATAGATTTAAAATAGTCTTCAGATTCAATTATTTTTTTAATATCAATAGAGTCATTAACTTTTGCTATAATCCATTTATTTACACTTGTTTTATCTGATGAGTTTGTAGGGATGTTAATTTGCCCCATAATGGAAAAAGCCAAAATAAAATAGCTAGTTATTAAGAATATTTTTTTCATAAAAAAGTTTAATAAAGTGTTGATGTAATCTGATAAAAATAGTTAAATATCCTGTGATATAAAATATTTTATTTTTAAACTAGAATNAATTTTTTTATTTAAATTATTTAGAATAATAAAAAACTCCTTGTTATATATAAAACTTTATAGAATTTAACCAAAGCATTTTACTTCAACATAAGATGAACTATTACCAAAATTGGTTCCATAGTAAGAATTAGAATAATTAATATCATATCAACTACATAAGAGATCATAAACTTTATAATATCCAATAGAATCGTTAATATTATAAGAATCTATATCATTACGATTATCAGCGTTAGGATTTCATTCTTAGGATGACTTCCTACGTGATAATATTAGTAATGAAATTGTTGTAGATAGTAAAAGAGATATTATTTTATTTATAAACAGAGTAGATTGATGTGCTTTTCTTTTGTTAACGTTAATTAAATAAAACCAAGTGTAAAAAAAATCTCTACTTTTTGGTGGCAATTAATAATATTAGTTGTTCCAGGAACTAATTACAATTGGATAGAAATTTTTATTGGGAAGTTATGTTTATATTAAAAAAGGACGCAAAGAGCACTTAAAAGTAAATAAATTAAAAGAATAATATTATTCTTCAGTAGAAACCGAATTAACATCAATCTGATACTCTGCTGAACCAAAAGCCAAAATAGCTAGAAAAATTGGAGCAAAGAAAATCAACCCTAATCCAAAACCAACGCCTTTGCCAAAAACCTTAGCCAATTGAATTTGCATTATGAGTAAAATAACTATGTTAACAAAAGGTACTAATAAAAGTAAAAACCACCAAACAGGTTTTTTTATAATTTGAAGTAGAACAATAATATTGTAAATAGGCACTATGCAAGCCCAACCTGGTTTTCCAGCTTTTGAATATATTTTCCAACGACATGCAATTAAAAAGACAACTATTATAGCTAAAAAAACTCCCATTCCAGCTAATGCTGCCATTATTGTTGATACTAAACTCTCCATAAATTTGATTTTAAATTATAATTGATTAACGGATAAATATTTATTGTTATAAATTTCTTTCTTTAAATATAGTAAAATATAAAAAGTAATCAAAAAAGAAGATTTCTAATATGTATTATTCATAGTTTATTATCGTTTTTATTTAATTAAAGTGAGAAAACCATATTAAAGGTGGGTAATAATTTTAAAGATGGTAAACAAATGTGTATCCTATAAAAGCANCGTAAATCATCAATAGAATTACAGCTTTTACTATTCCAATAGTTTCCCCAGATATGAAAATCAAAAATGTAAAGACTGTGAGAATAAAAAGTACTATTAATACATTTAAACTAAACGATTGAGTTGCCGGATCCATCACTATAGGTCCATGAAAAATAGTGTACAGTAGTATTGGTAGTCCTAAGGCAAAACAAATATCAAAAATATTACTCCCTAATGCATTAGAGATAGCATCGTTATAATTTCCTTTTCTTGCGTCTTTAATAGAGAATATAGTATCTGGAACACTTGTCGCTGCAGCTGCAATAACAATAGCAACAATTGAAATAGGTAAATCAAGACCTTTTAAATTATTCAGTCCTAAAAAAGAATATTCTGCTTGTCCAATCATTTCACATGCTTTTACCAAAAGTAAGCACGATAAACCAATAAAAATCAATGAAATAATAAGTAATAACATAGAACTTTTATTGTTCAATCTTTTGTTTCCAATTATAGAACTATAAAAATCTAATTTTAAAAATAAAACTAATCTATTTTGAATTATTTCTTTATTTTCTGATTCTTCATAACTTGAGGAACTGCTACTAGGCATTTTATATAACATATAAAAGACGTAAATTCCATATAGTAAAATCAATATTAAGCCACCTAACCAAGAAAGAAGTCCATAATAAATAATTAAAATAAGAGCAATTTGTGAAATTAGAAGAGCAAAACTATCTCTATATATAACATTTTTTGAAATTTTAATAGTTTTAGAAATTCCATAATAATAGACTGCTAAAACAGAAAATGCAGGAATTATCATTGCGTTGAAAACGGCACTTCCAGCAACTGTCCCTATTCCACCAGAAAAACCTTCTGCATCNTTTAAGAAAATCAAAAAGAAAATAGTNGTCAAAAGTTCTGGCATAGAGCTAGATATTGCATTAATAGTTGCTCCTTTTACCCCATTTGAAAGGTTTCTTCCTAAGTAGGAGGAAGCAACATCAAAACCATCGGAAGATTTCCAAATGACAATACTTGTTACTACAATTAAAATTATTGGAATAAGTATTCCCATAAATCATTTATTTTAACAGCTCAAAAATACATTATTTAATTTCTTTTTTCATATTTATTNAACAAGTATCGTTTCAAATCAAATTCTTGATTATATTCATAACGTAATTTAAAGCTGTGACAACAGCTATGTTTAATTTAATATAGAAAGGAGGTGTCAAATGTCTATCGAAAAAAATTCTAAGGAGTTGGTTGGACTATTGGTGCCTTTTGTGCATCTATTCTAATCACTTCTTTCTAACTTAAAAGCAGGTCGATGGACCTGCTTTTTTTATTCCTTAATTATTTTATAAGAACTACCACCAATTTTTAAAATGTATAGTTGTGGCTCTAAATCGGAAATATCTATTGAAATATTTGTTCTATTTATTGCACCATTCATTACCAATTTTCCAATAGAAGAAAAAATTTGAAAATTAGAACTATTTTTATGGAGATTATTTACATAAATAATATTGGAGGACGGATTTGGAAATATTTTAAATTCTACATCATTAGAAATTGGAACTTCAGTNGAACCACAATTAATTAAACCATTAATATTGTATTTAGATACAAATTTCCAAATTTCCTGAGATGCATTAATATCCATGTTTCCAAAGCTCCCTGGCCAATCGTGNTCGCCATTAATTACTTTAAGTTCTTGGACAGCTACACAATTATCACCATTCTCCCAAATTCTCTTCTCAACAGTACTTCCATCAGAAGTATTGGTATTAGGGANATTAGTTATCGTTGGATTTAAATCTGTATTGTTGTGGCTTGACCAATATGTTGTAATATCATTNACTGATAAATAATATGGTTGAAAACCATTGTACATAGAATGGAAACTCCCATCNGATGTCCCTGGAATAAGTAAAACTGCAGTTGGATGAATTGGTGAACATGATCCAAAACCATTATCAAGACGGTATGATTCTGTAAGCATACTTCCTGAAACTGATGCAAATCCCGCAATTCTATTATTCAATCTGCATCCTAACTCGTAAGAGAAAAGTCCCCCTTCAGAATAACCGCAAGCATAAATTCTATCATTGTCAATATTATAATCATTGCTTAGGGTATCAATAATTGCTTCAATAAAATTAACATCATTATGATTAGTAGGTGTCTTATGTAACCACGAATTACTTCCATCGGTTGGATCTACTGCAGCTTGAGGATAAATAGCTATAAAATTTGCAGTATCCGCAATTGGACGCATATCGTTGGTGTAAATAAAACTTGAAGATGTTCCACCACCACCATGAAAATTAAACACTACAGGTACTTGAGTATTTCCATCGTAAGAAGAAGGAACGTAGACAATAAAACTTCGATTTTGACCATCGAAAAATAANGTTTTATTTAATTGTTGTTGTCCAAATAAATTAAATGCTAGAAATATAAGGCAGGTAAGATNGATAAACTTNTTCATGAGATTGATTTTAATTTAAAAGTAATGATGTTAAATAGAATATAATAATTTGTTTAATTTTTTGATAGCATTTAGTCTTTTGATTTTTTGAGATATTGCGCATCTAGCCAATATATTAGTTTTATTGAAAATGTATTCATTGGACCATCTTGTAGACTATTAAATAAGTTATTCCAGTAATTTTGGTTTATATTTTCATCCTCTGAAAATATAGAGTTTTTCCATACAACATTAATTTCACTCCCTGGNAAAAACACCCATCTAAAAAGCATNTCGATAGTAAAAGCATTGTAATTGATATCGTATACTGACTTGCCGTTAATATCATTACCAGAATAGTTTTCTAAACTATATAATCTTCCATTTTCAAGAAGTTCTGAAAAGCTATTGTATTTAATAATAGCATTGTAATTTCTTAATCTAAATGTGATTCCAATCCTATTGGTTAATGTATAATCAATTCCAATTGNTTGAGTAGTATTTATTCTATCTCTATTTCCAAAAATAATGCCATTATGTGTATATTCAGGTGTCCCAAAACTTACTGCANATCCTTCACTATTGTTTTGAAATCTTTGTTCCCATTTGTNTATTAAAAAAATTTGGTTGGTTATCCTAAATCTTGCCTCAAAATCGTAGTTCCATTCCCACCAGTCATTTCTTTCAACAAAAACATAGCCAATTCCAAGATCTAAAGCAATTCTTTTTTGATAGTTGGAAGAAAACCAAGCTCTGGTGCTAGTCCACACTGGACGAATAAACTTTTCCTTGCCAATAATATCTCCTCTTGGTTCAAAATAGTCGTTAGACTCATTTAATGTTCCGCTTAATCTTATCCCAAAAGCATTAAAAGCATTTGTTATTGTTGTTGCTCTTGCGTTCCAAAAACTTCCTCCAAATAAATTAGGAGCATATAACCATTCATTGGAAAGGGAAGCATTGGTGAAAAATCTATTTATTTTTTCAATTTTAGGATTGAAATTTCTGTAACCTATATAAACTTCACCAACTCGACTGTTATTAGCTCTTAAAAATCCTAAATCNTTAGGGTCATAAGTNTCTGACTCTTCATAATATTCCAATCCGTAGGTGAAATTCCCTCTTTGTTTGCCAGCTTCAATTCCCCATGTGTGTCCTAATGAAATACTATTAGTATCTAATATGTTAGATATTTTTCCTTGAGTTTGCACAAAGTAATCGTTGCTTTTAGAATTGAGTTTGGTATCCAAACCACTAACATTGGCATCGTAAAAATTCCCAGCTCTCCAAACATTGGTGTTGGTAAAAGTAATGGAACTGTTGTTTTTTAAGTTCTGATCTAATACAATGACATTGTAGTTGCTTAAGGGACTTATGGAAATTTCTCTATCATCACCATTTAAAATGTTTATTGCTTTAC
This sequence comes from Crocinitomicaceae bacterium, assembly GCA_002713405.1. Lineage (GTDB taxonomy): Bacteria > Bacteroidota > Bacteroidia > Flavobacteriales_D > Parvicellaceae > MED-G20. Next base: position 17,666 of record PAST01000014.1, read on the forward strand.
CTTTTTGTTCTGCAGTAACACCATTAAATANACCAATACCTAACCCATTTTTTAATCTTCCAGATATTTTACTAGCGTTGATTAATGGAACTGAGGTTGGAATTTCATTTAATTCTTCTCCATCATTAAGTTGACTTTTATAAACTTTGGATGGTGTCTGAACCCCAATTCTTCTACTGTAAAACAGGTTTGATTTATTAAAAAGCTCTGTTCCTTCTGTAAAAAACTGTCTATTTTCATTAAACCTTATTTCAAAAGGGCTAATGTTGAGGACTTGTTGGTCAAAAATTACTTGTCCAAAATCTGGNAATAATGTAACATCTAAAGTAAAAGCTTCATTTATCCCATATTTAATATCCATTCCACCTGTAAAAGTAGTAATAGGTTCTGTGTCTTTTGAGAAACTATTGTAACTCGATAAAAAAGGAATTAATGCTAGCCTNAGAGGAGGTGTAATATCTTTAATTCCTTTAACCACTCCACTTTCAAGTAAGTAATTTTCTAAGTCAGGGTTTACAGGATTCCAGGTGTCTTCTTCCCTAAATCTACTTATTTGCCTTGCAAAATTTATATTCCAAGTCTGAATATCTGATTTTGGAAATCTTAGTGCTGAATAGGGTATTTTAATTTCTGCAAACCATCCTTGGTTATTTATATGTGTTTTACTTCTCCATACTAGATTCATCAAATCATTAAAATCTTCGCTGAAAATTTTAGCATCTACTTGAACACCTCTACTACTTAATCCGAAGAAAAACCCATTTTGCTTATCGTTATAGGTATCTAAAAATATTCCAAAAAAGTCTAAGTTTGGATTGAAGTCGTCTCTTAATGAAAGTACTCTAGAAATAGAATCTGGATGGTCGTAGCATTTAACTCCAAAATAAATAGCTTCTTGATCAAACAACATAGCAACCTTTGTTTTTTTAGAAGCATTTTCTCCAGGAAATGGTTTCATTTGAGTAAAACCAGAAGTCCAGTTGGCATTTNCCCAATCAGCTTCTTCAAGGTTGCCATCAAGAGATATTTTAGCAGTTCTTTTTGTAGAATTAATTTCTTTTTGACTATACCCATTAATAAATAATAATAGNAATANTAAAAATATACCCTTGCGCATGGGTCAAAATTAANTTAACTCCCCAATTAAATTANCATATTTCTAATAAGTATTGAACAATGTTTTATTAGTTAAAATTTAGATGGAAAACCTATNTAAGTTTATCAATTTTTTCCAAGCCTTTATAAAACCTGAAAAGTTCCTATTAAACTATTATGAAAATTAAATCTAAAGAAGCAATTCGTTTGATTTTTGTATTTATTACATTCACCGAGTAACTATTTTTTCATGTNTCTCTTATTAAAAAGATCTTCTTTGTCTCCAACAGTCTCAAGTCCCGTAATATAAGATACATCTTTATATTTTGAATTATTTTTATTATTGGTGATAGTAATTGANAGTTTAGCATCAATACTTTCTGAAATTCTTCTGTCCATACTTCCCTTTACNGGAGCTTTTAGTAAACCAGAATTTCTCTTGTTGATATTAATTTCTATAATCTCTTTTTTCAAATATATCNNAAGACTTAGACTATCTTCTTGCATTTTTGATACTTTAAATTTTGCTTTGGAATAAGTTCCAAAGCGTACTATTTTGTCGTTCACATAATAAAANCCAAGAAATCCAGTAAAAGAAAACCCCATCCACGGNATTTTTGCAATAGAAATCATAAAAGATGAATTGCTATTTTTAAAATTATTGGATTGAATCCATATCCAAGAAGAAGGCATTGATTTACCCCAATCTTTTTCTATGTAACCTTTCCCTCTGTTGAATGTNTAGNTGTTTTTATTCACCTTAATNTTNCCTTCTAGATCATGATTTAGACTAACTAATCCATGATAACATTGCATAAAAGGAACTTTGTCATACCANCCCATTATTTTCTTTGGTCCATTATTTCCGTTGGGAATTAATTCTACTATATTTTTCATAAAAACTTTTCCTTCTACAGAAATATTTTCTTTAGAAATATCTAAAATCAAGCTGTCTTTAGAGAAATAATTTTTTCCTATTTGAACTAAAAAATCATCTTTTGAATAATAGAAGTCTTCAATTGGATAACTTATATATTCTGTCTTAGCAGTTTTTCCATCAATGATTTGAATAAAAGCATGTTTGATAGAACCATCTTCAGAAATTGAAATACCAGGAATAATACTTAAAATTGACCTTTGATTTTGAGAGACCATTTTAAAATACCAACCTTCAAAATATTTTTTTGTTTTCTTATTCCCTTGAAACATTGAAGAGTTCTTACTCTTCTTAGCTTTGTAAGCTTTAATTTTGGGATAGTCAACAAACTTTANAAGACTATTGCTGTTCTGGGAAATAAAAGTCAAACCATTTACCCAAAATATTATAATTACAAGNCAGTTATTTATTTTCAATTAGAGATTGTTTTTTATAATAAGTAATTATAATAAATAATAACCATAATAGTTATATTTACTCAAAGCTATATTGTGAATACATTTGAAATCAAATACAAAGGAAATTTAAGAACTACAGCTACTCATTTAGATTCTGGTTCTAAGATAAGTACAGATGCACCCAAAGATAATCATGGGTTAGGGGAGGCTTTTTCCCCAACTGATATGGTATGTTCCGCTTTGGCAAGTTGTATATTGACTATTATGGCTATTGCNTTAGAGAAAAAAGGAATTAGNATTAAAGGTACTACTGCTATTGTAAAGAAAACCATGGGTAACAATCCAAGAAGAATTTCTAAGATTGACATAGAGTTGACTTTTCCGACGGATTATGATGAAAAAACCANGGTGATATTAGAAAGAGCTGCTCACAATTGTCCAGTTCACCATACTNTATCCAATGAAGTAGAAAAAAATATAAATTTTATTTTCCCATTGAATTAATGGTTAACTATGATTTTATTAGATAATCTTACATTATTTNCATCTGTAAATAAAATCTGATATAAATTATTTANTTAAAANTATTAACGGATTTTTACTAAAAGTGAGTGNNTTATATGAGTAAGATTATTTTAAAAACTTANATAGCCTTCAAAATAGGTTATNGCTTTTCCGCTTATTTGAACTCTATCTTTTTTTAGTTCGCAGAATAATTCGCCTTTTCTNTCNGAAACTTGTTGAGCATTCATCTTTTTTTTAAGGAGCTCATTTGACCAATAAGGGGTNAATGTACAATGTGCCGATCCAGTAACTGGATCTTCTAAAATTGTAGCTTGTGGAGTAAAAAATCGAGATACAAAATCAAAATTATCNCCTTTGGATGTCACTATNACACCGCCTGGATTAAGATTAATTTGATCAAATACTTCTCGATTTACAACGATATTTTCTATTTCTTTTTGATTTTCATAAACCAATAAATAATCTCTTGCTTTTAGGANTTTTTTTGGTTGGATATTTAAAGCATTTTTTATTTNATCTGGTAGAGTTGCTGTAATAGGATCTCTTCTTGGNAAATCCATTAAATAGTGTCCATTATTTAAGGATACTTCTAATTTACCACTCAATGTTTCAAAAATCACTTTTTTAGTAACCAGTTTTAATTCTGATATAATACAATGTGCTGTAGCCANAGTAGCGTGGCCACAAAGATCCATTTCAATATCGGGTGTGAACCATCTTAAATGAAAGTTCTTTCCTTTTTCTACAAAAAAAGCGGTTTCAGCCACTGCATTTTCTTGAGCAATTTTTAATAAGATTTCGTCTTTTAGCCANTTTTCTAAAGGAACTACACAAGCAGGATTTCCTCTAAATACTTTATCACTAAAAGCATCTATTTGAAAGATTGGTAGCATCATTTTAGATAGATTCTAGTTTTTTNCGAGTGAATTCATTTTCTAAATCACCAGTATTGATGGTAGTGGCAGGCTCAAAAAGCATTANAGAAACTTCTTCTTCTGCAATTGGCTTATGTTCAACTCCTTTAGGAACTATTATTATTTCATTCTCTTGGATAGTTTCTGTTCTGTCTCTAAAAGCAATTTTAAGAGTTCCTTTTAGTACTAAAAACATCTCATCTTCACTATCGTGTTTGTGCCAAATAAATTCCCCTTTTAACTTTGTCAGTTTTACATGNTGGTGGTTCAGTTCCCCAATAATTCTAGGATTCCAATGGTCTTTGAACTGAGATAATTTTTGAGATATATTTATTTTTTTCATTATTAGATTTATCAATATTTCACTATATTATAAATATAATAAAATTAGAAATCTGATATTTCATTAATACTTTTCTACCTTATTGATGTTTCCAATGAATACATTGACTCCTTTTTGTTGAGGATTNCCTGCTATTCTTCGCCAAGAAGTAATTTGACCTACGTGGGTTAATATGTCAGCAAGTGGACCATTGATCCAATACCAAAATGGAAGTTTTCGGGAAGTACTTTTTTCTATTTCTGCCAAATCTTCATCACTCATTTTTTTTAATCTTTCTGAAAGATCTTCCAAAATTAAAAGAGATTTTTTTCTTATTTGCTGAAATGAGTTCAATGAATCTTTGTTTTGTTTTTCTCCACCAAAAACTCTAAAAGTACTATCTACTAAATCAAAAATATGAATATTTACTTCCTCTATATTCATACTTGTAGGATGTGGTCTAAACTTAATATTTTTTTCACTTAGATTTTCTGTAGCCCAGCGATATCTAAATGCCAANCCCTCTACAACTCTTAAAATAGTATTGGTGGCTGTTAATTCAACAGGAATTTTTGAAATATCTTCGAATGGCAATTCTTGGTTTCTTTTCAAAACTACTTAAATAACCTTATCTGATTCTTTTTCTTCTAGAGCGACTTCNTTCGGAAATTGCAAATTAATTTTCTCGAACTGAATATGNAGAATTAGCATTAAAAACCCATANACTACTGAGCTTACAATAAGCACATTATTCATTAATCCNTCGGCAGAAAAGGAGAGACGAATTAAAATGGTAGAAATAATAAATCCAGAATTTCTAAATACTTCATGAAATTTATCGGTTTTGAAAAGAGAAATTAAGAGTAAAAGNACATCTGCCATAATAAGCACCGTAAAAAACTCATTAAAGAATAGCTCATTTATATCTTGAATAGAAAAGAAAACTTGATCTATGGATACTACTTCAACATAAATCCATTTAAACAAGCTAGAAACTGCTAAAAATATCAATACCGGTAGTAGAAAAAGAGCAATGGTTTTTTTACGCTTTACAAATAAATCCAAGTTTTCTACTTTTTCTTTTTTAAGATTGAGTTTCTTGTTTCTTGTATTGAAATAGTTAAATAAATAGATNACNAAAAACAGAACAAGAGTAGAAATTAAATCATAAGTTAATTGAAGATCATATTGTTGATTAAACCAGTTGGCACTAACATCTATATTGGCCATATCCTTAAAAATCCTTCTAACAATGATTAATGTGATTATTTCGTACTGTTTTCTTATGTATTGTGAAATAGACCTGGGTAAATAATAGACAACTAAGAAAACCTCGTATACTAAAATGAAAGAAAAAGGAGTATAAATAGCTGCAATTGGNTTGGTAAGNAGATTGTCATCTGAAAAATTNAGAATTTCTAANTATTTNAGAAAAATTAANAGTAGGTGAATNACAAAACTTACNATAGAAAGNGTNACAAANATTCTTTCTGTTTTATTNTTAAATTCTTCTGAGAAAACTTTAGTGCTTAATCTTTCAATCATGTTAGTTATTTATGTAAACTTAGTTATATTAAAAATACTTCTAAATATCTGTTTATCAATTTTTTACACATGTAATTTTTAATGGTGAATTTAACGAACAATAAACTTGTATTCCAATGGAATGAAAAAAATTAGCTTGGAATTGATATTCAACAGGTCAGCTCTGCTTCCATTTTTTTATTATATGAGAATCTTTTAAGGATAAATTATATCTTTTTAGATAACATTCTATTAAGGTCTATTCCCTTCAACTCTAGAATCGCCTAGAGGTAAAATATTTATAGATGTAGAAGAAGTGTATTCTGATTGAATTCCGTCAAAATAAATATCTGCAATAAATTTAGCACCAGCTTCATTATAATGTACNTCATCTGCTAAATAAGATTCGTTAAAATTAGAATTCATATCCAAGGCAATTACTTTAGATGTATTAGTAGTTAAATTATCNGCAATCGAAACAATTTGAGAATTGAAATCTATTATATTGGTAGTTAAAGAACTATTCATTGTNTCACAATTAGCTGGTGCAATTTGTTCTAAAAATATAGTGACATTATAATTGTGAGTTTGTAATTTCTCAACAAGTTGAACAATATTTGATATTGGTTCTGAAGGTGGATTTCCACCATCTAGTAAATCGTTCCCACCAATACTTAGAAGTATAATATCTGGTGACGATATTGCTGCAAGTATCTCATCTATATTAGCAAGTACATCCTCCGATTCATAACCTCCAGCTCCTTCATGGTCATTATCAAATTCTTCACCAGAATATTCTTCATAGGTTCCGTAGTCTTTTTGTCTTCCTACAAAATCAAAATTATAGTTATTGTCTACTAAGTTTTTCCATAATTCATATCTATAGCTCTCAAAAAAATCATTGTCTTTCTTACAAGAAGAAATTATAGTTGCCAANATAGATATTATGATAAGAATTTTAGAAATTTTGATATTCATGATATTTTTTTGCCAAAATAAATGTTAATTTTTTAATGATTATTAATTTCATATTTAATTTTAAAAGCTGCCGTTATTGACATCGTAAATGAATTTTATAAGACCTTCAAAAAAAGTTTTTTGATCGTCATACATACATAGATGAGAACCATTATTACAATATAAAAACTTACCGTTTTGAACTTCAGTCGCGATCCATTTCATATGCTCAGGATCCATAGTATCGTATTTTCCCCCAATGGATAATGTTGGGANACTAATATTTTTTAGTTTTTCTTTTACATCCCAATTTTTAAGTTTAGCATCGCCCACTACTCCGAATTCACTTGGTCCTTGCATGGTAATATATAGGCCTTGACTCATATTTGCAAAAGCTCTATTAACAGGGTCTGGCCAATCTTCTAGAGGCATTCTCAAAACATGTTCTGGGTAATAATTAGTAACTATTAAATCGTTATATCTAGGGTTTGAGTAATCTTCTTTTGCTTCCAATGCTCTTATTTCTGCTAAAACTGCTGAATCTAGTTGAGGGCCAAGAATATTGTTGGCATAATCCACATANTCTGGAATGGATGCCATCATATTAGAAATAATNAGGCCTTTTAAATTTTCTTGATATTTTAAAGCATATTCCATACAAAGAATTCCTCCCCATGAAGAACCATACAAATAAAAGTTGTTTTTATTAAGTCCTAAGGCTACTCTTACTTGTTCTACTTCATCTACATACCTTTCCACAGTCCATAATGAGCTATCGTTGGGCTGATCACTGTAATAAGATTCTAGNTGGTCGTAGTAGTAATATTCTATTTCTGCATTNGGAAAATAAGAATCAAATGCTTCTAAATATTCGTGAGTTGCGCCTGGNCCGCCATGAAGCAATAAAACTTTCATTGTAGGATTGTTTCCTATTCTTTTGGTCCAAACGTTAAATTCTCCTGATTGAGTTTGAATTGGAATCATTTTTACTCCCCCGCTAAGGACATCATCTTTAGAAGAATAATCTAAATAAGCTGATTTTATTTTTTTTTGTTCCTCTTTTTGAGGGTTTTCACAGTTATTAAATAAAATAAAGGCGAGAAATATTAAAATTATTTTTTTCATAAAAATTTAAATTAGAAATAGATGAAGGTATTGTTTTCAGGATCGTTTAAAGAAATAAATAGTTCTGATGTATCTGCACATAAATCGAATAAATTGGATATATCAAAACAAAGTTCCTGAACCANTGCTGCTTCACAATTATCATTATTACTATTGTGTGTTAAGTAGAGAGGAACATGAACTGGAGGNGTCCCNCAANATAAAAANTCATGTACTAAATTGAAAATATGATCTTCACATCCACCACCATAACTAACATTAATTTTTAAAAAATCGCNGTAAATGAATGCAGTATCAATANTGTAGGAGTCCATTGAATANTCATTAATATCTACATTTTGGATTAAAGTCAAACAAGAAGAGTCGTAAATACAGTGACCAATATCTGATCCTGGAATTGAAGTAGCGTCAGAATCATAGTTAACTGCGATTGGATCTGTACAACCAATTTCTTTTTCTTTATTACAAGCTGNTGTAAATAATACAATAGTCATTGAAAGTAAAATTCTTGATATAAATGATTTTCTCATAGATATTTTTAAAATACTAACGTACTAATATTAAAAATGTAATATTTCCAATAATCATGTTAATAATTTAATACTAAAAATATAAATTTTNTGTCAAATTGTTAGAGATTTGAAAAAAGCATCTGAAAGTAATGAAGAAATTTATACTTTATATTTTATTGTCTACAGCANTTATAAGGGTTAATTGTCAAGAAAGTAATTTGAGTTCAAACTTTATTTTTAAATATATCAATAAAATAATCAACGACACCAATGATTTAAGTGCTCCAAAATTCATGAACTATCCCACACTTGCTTATTCACCCGAAACAAGTTGGGAAATAGGATTGTCAAGCTTATATATTTACTCTGCAAATAGGAATTTAAAAAATAGACTTAGCGAAATAAAAGCTTTTACTTTTTATACACTAGAAAATCAATATGGCATTTGGTTAGATCATGCTCTTTATTCTGATGAAAACAAGTGGTTTTTTTNGGGAAGAGCTAGATTTCAATCTTTTCCCCTTCTATATCATGGAATTGGAGCTGAATCATCTTCAAAGCACATAGCTAGAATTGATGGGAATTTTACCTATTTTAAGGAAAGNTTTCTTAGAGAAGTATTTCCAAATTTTTATACTGGTATTGAATTTGATCTTCAAATCATGAATAAAGTTTCTTATAAGAATTCAGCAAGCAATTTTGTAAAACCGACTGGTGGAAATGGTTCTACTAATGTTGGTTTAGGATGGGGAATTATCTACAACAATATTCATAACGTTTTGAATCCAAGAAATGGAATTTTCAGCGAGTTGGCATTTTTGAATTATAGAAGCGAAATTGGCAGTGATTATAATCTGACTACTTTTCTTTCAGATAATAGATTTTACATTCCAATAAGAAATAATAATGTACTCGCTTTTCAATTACAAGGACAATTTACTACTGGCAATCCTCCATTTAATTTACTTTCCTTAATGGGGGGTGAGAGTTTAATGAGAGGGTATTATCTAGGAAGATATAGAGACAAGCATTTATTGGCAGGTCAGGTTGAGTATAGATTGCTTCCTTTTTCTTTTTCTAAGCGTTGGGGAGCAAGTTTGTTTTTTGCTGCTGGAGAAGTTTTTAATTCTAATAATAATTTTAAATTTATAAACTTGTTACCAACAGGAGGAGCAGGACTTCGTTTTTTGCTGTTTCCAGAAAAGGACATATATACAAGGATTGATTATGCTTTAACTAAAGAGGGAAGTGGATTCTATTTTTTTATTGGAGAAGCATTCTAAAAAGTATTCAAAAAAAAGACCCTAAAATTAGAGTCTTTAATTTAGTAAATTAAGATAAGTATTATCCTTCTACAATTTCAAAAGAAATTTTCCCTTTAACTTCTTTATGAAGAACAATGTCTGCTTGAAATTTGCCAATAGATTTTAAGTTTCCAGTTGGAAGAGTAATGTTTTTTCTTTCTACTTTAAATCCGGCTTTGTTTATAGAGTCAGCTAATTGAATATTGGTGATAGATCCAAATATTTTTCCATTCTCACCAACTTTAGCAGGAACCTGAAAAGTTTTCTTAGACATCTTCTTATAAATTTTGGCTGCTTCATCTCTGAGTTGGTTGTCTTTGTGTGCCCTTTGCTTAATAGTCTCCAAATGCATTTTTTTCACAGCGTCAGTAGCTAAAATTGCTAATCCTTTTGGGATTAAAAAATTTCTGCCGTAACCATTTTTCACTTCTACGACTTCGTACTTGCTCCCTAATCTCTCTATATCTTTCTTTAATAAAACTTCCATTGTAATTATTTTAATTGGTCAGCTAAATAAGGCAATATTGCAAGATGTCTTGCTCTTTTTACTGCTTGAGAAACTCTCTTTTGGTATTTTGCAGAAGTTCCAGTAATTCTTCTTGGTAATAATTTTCCTTGCTCGTTAATGAATTTCATTAAAAAATCAGGGTCTTTATAGTCAATAAATTTAATCCCAGACTTCTTGAATCTACAATATTTTTCCTTTTTTATCTCAATATCAATTTGATTAAGATATCTAATTTCTGAGTTGTCAGCCATAGCTAGTATTTAAAAAAATTTAATAATTTAAGCAGATTTAGAGAGCTTCACTCTTCTTTTTTCTGCATATTCGAAATGATCTTTATTCATTTTTGTTGTTAAAAATCGCATCACTCTCTCATCTCTTTTGAGTTCAACTTCTAGTTTTTGAACAACATTTCCTTCACCTTGGAATTCTATGAGGAAATAAAATCCAGTAGATTTTTTCTGAATAGGGTATGCTAATTTTCTTAGTCCCCAAGATTCATCGTTATTGATTTTAGCACCGCTGTTTTTCAATAGCTTTTTGAATTTATCTACTGCTTCCTTTGTCTGCTTATCAGACAAAACGGGAGTTAAAATGAAAACAGTTTCATAATTATTCATGTTAGTTATTTTGATTGGATTGCAAAGATATAAGAATCCTTGAAAAATAAAATTATTTAATCAATAAAACCAAGTATAAATTTATTTAGAAATATTTTACTATAAATCCTAATTACTTTGAAGCTTATTTTATATTTGTTAAAAGATGTCTAATTCTAACTATACAGTTTCTGCCTTAAAATATAGACCCAACAGTTGGGACACCATTATTGGTCAAGAAAATATTGCAATCACTCTAAAGCAAGCAATAGTTTCTAATCAATTGGCACAAGCCTATTTATTTTGTGGACCTAGAGGTGTTGGTAAAACATCTACTGCGAGATTATTTGCTAAGTCTATTAATTTAAAGCACGACCCCAAGTTAACAGACTTTACTTACAATATTTTCGAATTGGATGCTGCCTCAAATAATCAAGTAGACGACATAAGAAATCTTAACGATCAGATTAGAATTCCTCCACAAAGAGGTAATTATAAAGTATATGTAATAGATGAGGTACACATGTTGTCCCAAAGTGCATTTAATGCATTTTTAAAAACACTTGAGGAACCACCACCACATGCTATTTTTATCTTAGCAACTACAGAGAAACATAAAATTATTCCTACTATACTTTCTAGATGTCAGGTCTATGACTTTCACAGAATATCCATTTCGGATATGGTAGCTCATCTAGAAAATATTGCAAATAAAGAAGGTGTCAATTCAGAACCTGAAGCTCTACACGTTATTGCTGAAAAAGCAGACGGAGCTCTTAGAGATGCTCTTTCTTGTTTTGATTTAATGGTAAATTTCACCAACAGAAATATTACTTACAAAGAAGTAGTTAAAAATCTCAATATCCTTGATCACGATTACTATTTTAAATTTGCTGATTTTATTCACAAAAACTTAATACACGAAAGTTTATTACTTTTTAACGAAATAATATCTAAAGGTTTTGACGGCCGTTTATTTGTAAATGGGTTGGCTTCTCATTTTAGAAATTTAATGATAGCAAAGGATGAAAGAACCTTGAAAATTTTAGAATATACCAAAAACACGATTGAAAAGTTTAAAACTCAAGCAGAACTTTTTGATAATGAATATTTAACCGATTTATTATCCCTTACTAATGAAGCAGATTCTTTCTATAAAACCAGTCAAAACCAGCGACTTCTTGTAGAGATTTTAATAATGAAGCTCTGTTCTTGTGGTGCAGAAAAAAAAAAGCTTAATTTCCTAGATGCAACTATAATTGCTCCCAATTTTAAAGACTCAAAGCTAATTTATTCTTCAAAAGATGTTGAAAATCAACCTTTGAAGGAAATTGAGCCTATCGAAAAGCAGCCTCACCCAAAGACTTATGGACCTGAGAAATCTGAAATTATTAGACCCAAAACTTCTTTAAGTATAAAAAAGAGGTCTGTTGCTGCTTCCATTACTGGAATAAGACAACAAATTAATCAAGAATTAACTGCTAAAAATGAAGATGGAGGAGTGGAAGTTTTAGTATCTTCAAAATTTTCTCAAAAGCAATTAGAAGAAAAATGGAATGAATTTGCAGAAATTAAAAATAAAGAAGGAAAAATAGGTTTATTCACAACTCTTTCAAAGCAAACTCCTGAACTTTTAGACGATTTTTTGATAAAATTTATTTTGGATAGCGAAGTTCAGAAGATGGAGTTCCAGACTCAAAATCAGTTACTTTTAGATTTTTTACGAGCTGAACTTAAAAATAGCCATATTCAATTGGTTTTAGAGTTGTCAAAATCTGATAACCCAAAACTTACTCAGCTAACTAGTAAGGAGAGATTTTTCCAAATGGCAGAAAAAAACCCAGACCTTCATATATTTAAAGAAAAATTTAATTTAGACTTAGAACTTTAATCAATTTTCTAGTTAATGATAAATCATTTTATATTTGCCGAATGATTTTACCAATACTATCTTACGGATATCCACTTCTAAGAAAAGAATGTGATGAATTTGAAGAAGGCGAATCTCTTAAAGAATTAGTTTCCAATATGTTTGAAACCATGTATGCCGCAAGTGGAGTAGGTCTTGCTGGTCCTCAAATAGGTATTTCAAAAAGAATTTTTACCGTGGATGCTTCCCCGTTTGCAGAACCTGTAGAAGGTGAAGAACTGGATGAAAAATTAAAAGAATTAAAAGACTTTAAAAAAGTATTTGTAAACCCTATTATTGAAAATCAAACAGGATCACCTTGGCCATTTTCTGAAGGCTGTTTGAGTATTCCTGGAATAAGGGAAGACGTAGAAAGAAAAGCAGTTATAAAGATTAGTTATTATGATGAAAATTGGAATTTTTTTGAAGAGTCTTTTCAAGGAATAGCTGCTAGAATTATTCAGCATGAATACGATCACATTGAAGGTATTCTTTTTACGGACCATTTAAACCCTTTAAAAAAGAGATTGATGAAACGAAAATTAGAAGAAATTTCTAAAGGCAAAGTAGAGGTTAATTACAAAATGAAATTTTTTAAAAAATGAAAAAATTAATATATATATCAATAATATCTTTTTGTTTTTCCTGTACTAATAATATAGAAACTAATTCTAGCTATTTTCAAGANTTAGAAGANCTTAGAGAGATTAATGATCAACTAATTAAATCTAATCCAAAAGATNTTAGTACTATTTATGAGTTAGGTATTACTATTAAAAATAAATCCTTAAATCTTTACGTNAGATACNACAAAAAATTTACTGATGAAGAAAATGAGTTTTTATTGCAATGCGCTGCAACTGGTTCTGAAGCAGCTCAAAAATATAATGATGCTGTAGATTATTTTTTAAAAGCTCAAAGAAAGTTTCCAGAAAGTGATAATGCTCCAGTATACTTACATAATAGAGCTAGAATACTAGANAATATATTAATGGACAAGAACAATGCAAGGTTGGCCTTTGAAGAATTGATAGANCTTTATCCAAATCATCCTTTAAGTGAAAATTCNAAAGTTTACTTAGACAATATTTTTGGGAAGTCTAACGAAGAGTTACTAAATATACTTAATAGTAAAAATTAAATGTGTATTACCTCTCCATATGCAGAAGCAGCAGCTTCCATGATTGCTTCGCTCATAGTTGGATGAGGATGNACAGTCTTAATTAGTTCATGTCCAGTAGTCTCTAATTTTCTTAAGGCAACTATTTCGGCAATCATTTCTGTAACGTTAGTCCCAATCATATGAGCTCCAAGTAATTCNCCATATCTAGCATCAAAAATTAGTTTGACAAATCCATCATTGTGACCAGCAGCACTAGCTTTTCCTGATGCAGAAAATGGAAATTTTCCAATTTTTANTTCATGGCCTGCTTCTTTTGCAACTTTTTCTGTCATACCTACAGATGCAATTTCTGGACTNCAATAAGTACAACCTGGGATATTGTTATAATCAATTGCTTCTGGATGGTGACCAGCAATTTTTTCAACACATGTAATACCTTCTGCGGAAGCAACATGAGCAAGAGATTGTCCTTTTACAACATCTCCAATTGCATAGTAACCAGGTATATTTGTTTCATAAAATTCGTTCACTACTATTTTACCATTATCCACAACAACTCCTGTTTCCTCCAAGCCTATATTTTCAATATTTGGTTGAATACCCACGGCAGATAATACAATGTCACATTCTAAAACCTCTTCACCCTTGGCAGTTTTAACATTTACTTTACAACCTTTTGCGGATTTTTCAACATTTTCAACTGATGAATTGGTCATAATACTAATGCCTTTTTTCTTAAAAGTTTTTTCTAATTGTTTAGAAACGTCTATNTCCTCTACAGGAACTATATTTGGTAAATATTCTACAATAGTTACATCAACTCCCATAGCATTGTAGAAATATGCAAATTCTACTCCTATAGCTCCAGAGCCGACTATCACCATTTTTTTAGGTATTTTTGGAAGCACCATTGCATCTCTATATCCAATTATTTGTTTCTTGTCCTGTTNTAGGTTTGGAANTTGTCTAGATCTAGCACCAGTTGCTATAACAATATGTTTTGCGCTGTAANTTGTTTTTTTNCCTTCNTTATTGGTTACTTCTATNTGTTTTCCTGGTTGAATTTTCCCAGTTCCCATAATAACATCTATCTTATTTTTTTTCATTAGGAACTTAACTCCTCCACTCATTTTCTCGGCAATATCTCTACTTCTTTTTATTACAGCATTAAAATCTGCTTTATGGCTAGAAACTTTTATTCCATAATCATCAGCATGGTTAATATATTCATAAACATTGGCACTTTTAAGCAATGCTTTGGTAGGAATACATCCCCAATTTAAACATACTCCACCTAAAGATTCTTTTTCTACAACTGCAGTCTTTAAACCAAGTTGAGAAGCTCTTATGGCAGTTACATATCCACCAGGTCCACTTCCTAAAACAATTACGTCATAATTCATAGCTCAAAATTTAATTATTTATGCGAATTTATAAATTCTCTTCTTCAAATAGCTTAACAATTCAATTTGTTTAAAAAATCTTTAATAATCTCTGCTAACTTATAGGCAGATTCTTCTTTAAATCTAAACCAAAGTTCTGGTTCTATAAGTTCTAGTTCTGAAATTACAGGATTATTACCATTGTCAAAAATAATATCAACTCTTNCATAAANAGGTATAGTTTTTAGACTCTTTACAGTTTTTTCTGCCAACTCAATTATTTNTAATGAAGGATTTATTTTTTCAACACTNCCTCCGAAATCGTCTTGTACNCTAAAATCTCCTTTTTTTGCTTTTTTTAGAACAGAGTGTGAGTATTTTCCACCAAAAAGCATAACTGCAATTTCTCCTNAGGATAAAATATTTTTCTGAAANTCTTGAACCATAAAATCTTCATTATTGGTTAGAGAAAGCCATTTGTCTTGGAAATTTTTTATTTCATCATTTTTTAAATGATAAGTGTGTCTAGCAGCTCCCGATATAGTTGGCTTTATAACAATATCTTTCCAATTTTTACTTTTTGAAATAGTCTCTAAGTTGAGCTGTGTTTTTTTAGAAACAAAAACACTCTCTACTATTGGTAAATCTAGTTTTTGTAGGTCTAATAAATAATGTTTGTCAAGGTTCCAATTTATTTGCCCNTAAGGGTTTATTAAATAACATTCGTCCTTTACGAGATCTAGCCAATTTCTAAAGCTGGAAAATTNATCGAAATAATCCCAAGTAGATCTAAATATTGCACTTTTTGTAGAAGACCAATTAAACTTAGTATCGTTCCAATCTTTTTTAATGGTTCTAAGATTAAATTTTTCTAGTCCATCCATTACCAATCCATCTTCATTTAAAACATTTTGTATATAAGGATCTATTTGAGTAGGATTTACATATCTGGAATCTGTTAACAGAACAACATCAAATTCTTTCATAAGAGCAAATATAATTATTACACAATTTAAGACCTGTTATGTCTCATAAATTCTATTTTTGATATATGAAATATGTGGTTAGTTATAAAGATTCGGATAGACATTTCATAGATTTTAAGTTAATTGTTGATGCAAAAGGTTTGTCAAATATTAACTTACAACTTCCTTCTTGGAGACCTGGGAGATATGAACTTGGAAATTTTGCCAAAAACATTAAAGATTTTAATGTGGTAGATAGTGATAATAAAAAAGTAAGGTTTTCGAAAAAAACAAAAGATTTGTGGGAAGTTGAATGTCAAAACACGGATCAATTTATAGTCTCTTACAGTTATTATGCCTCAGAGCTCAATGCCGGATCTACTTATTTAGACAAATACCAACTTTATGTAAATCCTGTAAACTGCATGTTCTACAATTCTCAAGATCTTGACTTAGAATATGAAATAGAATTTAAATTACCATCAGATTATAAAATTCATACTTCACTTGAAAACCTTGGAAATAATACTCTAAAAGCTTCTGATTTTGACCAATTGGCAGATTCTCCAATAATTGCTAGTAATTCTGCACAGCAAAGATCTCTAACAATTAATAATATAAATTTTAGTTTTTGCTTTCAAGGGGAAGTAAAAGTTAATTGGGAAAAGATGCTTAAAGATTTTACATCTTTTATCAAATATCAGATAAACCTTTTTGGTTCATTTCCGCATAAAAGTTTCCTATTTCTATTTCAAATAACACCTTACAGTTCATACCATGGAGTTGAACACCACCATTCTACAGTAATATTATTGGGTCCAACCTACGATGTTTTTGAAAAATTATATAAAGAATTATTGGGGGTTTCTTCTCACGAATTATATCATGTTTGGAACGTTAAAGGAATAAGACCCAGCGATATGTTGCCCTATGATTTTTCTAAAGAAAATTTCACACATATGGGCTATGTTTTTGAAGGGGTGACTACTTACATGGGAGATAGAATACTTTTTGAAAGTGGAGTTTTTTCTACGGATCAATATTTTAATGAATTGGAAAAATTATTTCAAAGACACTTTCATAGTGATGGTCGAAATCATTATTCTGTTTCAGAATCTAGCTGGGATACTTGGCTAGACGGTTACGTTCAAGGAGTTCCTGGCAGAAAAGTTTCTATTTATGTAGAAGGTGCATTGATAGCTATGATTTGTGATGCCAAAATAAGAAAGGCTACTGGACATAAAAAATCTTTACATGATGTAATGAAAGCTTTGTACTCTGGTTCTAATGAAATAACTAGTTATGATATGAATAGCTATAAGAATACTTTAGAAACAGTATCTGGTGAAAGTTTCACCTCTATTTTTGATAAAATCATTTATGGAAAAGAAGATTTTAAAGATTTTCTTGAAGAGGCTTTAAAAGTTTTTGGTTGGAAGTTTTCAGTATTTAAATCCGAAAATATAAGTTGGCAACTAGGACTAAAGACTTATTTTAAAAATGGCCATCTTAAAGTTTTAAATGTTTTAGATAAAAGTGCTGCGTATAACTCTTTAGTTGTAAAGGAAGATGAAATATTGGCTGTTAATGATTTTAGGATTGATAATAATTTGGACCATTGGTTAAATTATTTTGAAAATGACCAAATTGTACTCAAAGTTAGTAGAAATGGAAAAATATTGAATTTAAATATGAATTCTAGAAATGATCATCAGTACTTTAAATATAAATTCTTTGAATAATGAAAAATTTTGACGCTCTTAAGTGGCTTTGTCTACTAAGTTTAATAGGTTTTATATATTGTTTTGTTTCAGATATTGTATATTTTTTTCTCTTTTTGGATGATTTATCTGTGGAGTCTGAAAAGAGTAGTTTTTTAAATTTAGTAATAGATAATCTAGGTGAAAATGGTTTTGAATTCAACGAATATTTAGCTTCACAACTTAGAAGTCTATATTCTTTAAGAATTGTTTTTGATATATTAGCAATGGTTGGGGTAACTTTGATGTTCTTTAAGATAAAGTTAGGATGGACTTTTTATTGGATTTTTCAAGTAGCCTATGTTCTAGCTCCCTATATCTTTTTAAATTTTGAATTTCAAGCTTCTTGGCCTTATTTCACTGGCATTGCTTTGGTCATGTTTCCACTTTTTAATAATATGATCCATTTGGTTTATGTCCTATTATTCATGTCCCAAAGAGCACAACTCAAATAATAAAATCTATTTTGAATATTAAAATTTAACTTTTTCTTGTAAATTAGATTAGAAGGATATTTATATGGAAGAAAACAATAGAATAGACTATGACCCTATTAAATCAGAAGTAGATAAGGTTTCTGTAAAGCAAGCATTTGGTTCAGTAACAAATTTTTTAAAAAATTTATTTTCTATTTACGACGGAGTCGATAAAGAAAAAACTGTTGAGGATATAAGAGGTGATATTGAGTTTTCCTCAATAAATATTTGGATTTTAATTTGCTCTATATTGGTTGCTTCCATTGGTTTAATCAATAATTCTCCAGCAGTTATAATAGGAGCCATGTTAATATCTCCATTAATGGGTCCTATAAGAGGAATAGGGTATGCTTTATCCGCCAATGATTTTAAAGCACTTATTCAGTCTTTAAAAAACTTTGGAATAATGGTAGTTGCAAGTGTTTTGGCATCTTATTTATTTTATTTAATCACTCCTATCAAATCAGAAACATCAGAACTTCTAATTAGAACTAAACCACATGTGTTAGATATTTTAATTGCTTTTTTTGGTGGTCTTGCTGGAGTTATAGCAACAACAGTAAAAAACAAAGCCACAACAATAACAGTAATTCCTGGAGTTGCAATTGCCACTGCTTTGATGCCTCCCTTATGTACAGTTGGATATGCAATGGCAGTAGGAAATTGGCCATATTTTATTGGTGCTTTTTACTTGTTTTTACTAAATAGTGTTTTTATATGTCTATCAACTTTTATTGTTTTGAGACTTTTGAATTTTCCAAAGGTTAAATTTGTTAATCCTAAAATTGAGAGAAAAGTAAAAATTTATGTTTTTACAGTTTTACTTCTTATTGTAATACCAAGTGTTTTTAAATTTTATCATATTATTCATGAGTCTATTTTTATACAAAGTGCAGATAACTTTATTAAAAATGAAATATCTATTAATCCAGAAATAGAGGTGCTAACCAAAGAACTAAATTACGAGGATGANAATCCTGAAATAATTTTAAATATTGGAGGAAAGTACATTAATGAAGAACAGATAAATAATTGGAAATTACAGCTTACTAATTATGAAATGGGTAATGTGAATTTAGAGATACATAATTTACAGTCTAAGGCTATTGATGAAGAAGAGTTGTTAAATAAAATATTGGTAGATAATGACAAGAAGATANTATCTATTTCAGAAGAGAGAGACTTGTATAAGAGCAAACTTCAAAATATTATGAAAGAGAAAAATGCTTTGGATCAATTAAATGCTAGGATTCTAACCCATTTCCCNTCAATAAAATCTTTAAATTATGGTCAATCCTACAGCGAGTTAAATGGAATTAAAGACACTAATTTTGTTTTTGTTATTAGATGGAATAACGATACTCTCAAAAATTTCCAGAAATCTTATGTAGAGAATTTTATAATTAAAGAATTGAATACTTTCTATTCCAACGATAATAAAGTTCTAATTTTTAATAAGTAGATAGTGNGGAAATCCAAAAAAAACCGTATAAATATAGTTTACTCAACGAATCCTNATTTTGATTTTGAGGACCCTTCTNATNATGAATTAACCATTCCTTTTAATGAACAAAAATTATATGTTTCTATTGATAGAAAGAATAGAGCAGGGAAATCAGTTACTTTAATTGAAGAATTTATAGGATCTGATGAAGATGCCAAAGATTTGGCTAAAAAATTAAAACAACTTTGTGGTGTTGGAGGAGGATATAAAAATAAAGAAATCTATGTTCAGGGAAATCAAAGAGATAAAGTTTCCAAATTTTTAAAAAAACTAGGTGCTTCAGTGAAATTAAAGGGAAGTTAATTTTAATACTCTATACCCAATTGATAAAGTGAAAAAGATTCTAAAAAACAATTTTTAAAATAATGAAGAAAATAAATTTTATAATATTATTATTCTGCTCTATTAATATATTCAGTCAAACGGCACTTCAAATTATCGAAAAAGCAGATGCTAAATTAAGGGGAGAGTCTTCTTATTCTGAAATGACTATAGCTATAGTTAGACCAAAATGGCAAAAGACCATGACTATGAAAAGCTGGTCTTTAGGAACTGATTATTCAGTTTCTTTNGTTACNAGNCCTGCTAAAGAAAAAGGTTCTGTTTTTTTAAAGAGAAAAAATGAAGTTTGGAATTACTTACCNNCNTTNGAAAGAACNATNAAACTNCCNCCATCNATGATGACNCAAAGCTTTATGGGNACNGATTTAACNAACGATGATTTNGTNAAACAATCTTCTATGGTNGTAGATTANTCNCATANNATTTTAGAAGAAGAAANAGTNGAGGGTTTNAACTGTTGGAAATTAGAACTATTACCCAATGAAGANGCTACTGTAGTTTGGGGTAAGTTAATTNTTTGGATAGATAAATNNGATTATATGCANCTNAAAGTAGAGTTTTATGATGAAGATGAAGAGCTAGTTAATTTAATGAATGGATACAATTTTAAAATGTTTGGCAATAAAAAACTTCCTTCTAAAATTGAATTTATTCCTTTGGAGGATCAAGGAAATAAAACAGTAATAGTATATAATACTTGGGAATTTGGTAGGGAAATACCNTCCAGTTATTTTACAACACAATATGTGTCAAGATTAAAATAGATAATGTTAATTAAGATCGCTTGGCGAAATATTTGGCGCAATAAAAAAAGAAGTATCATAACGATTACAGCAATTGTGATTGCTGTGTTTTTAGCCGTTGTAATGCGTTCTTTGCAATTGGGAATGTATGACAATATGATTCAAAATATTGTTGGCTCTTATTCTGGCCATATTCAAATTCATTCTAATGGCTACTGGGAAGAACAAACCATAGACAATGCTTTTGAATATAACGATTCATTAATTGAGAAAATTGAAATCAATCAAGATGTTGACCATACAACCAAAAGAATTCAGAGTGGGTGCTTATCCTCNTATAAAGATTTATCAAAATTTGTTTTTGTTAATGGAATAGAACCTNATAAAGAACAATTAATGACCGATTGGAATAAAAGATTATTAGATGGAGAATTATTAACTGAAAATTCTAGTTCTGTAAATATTGGAAAAGGAATTGCCAAATATTACAATTTGAAAGTTGGAGATACTTTAATTTTTNTTGGTCAAGGATATCATGGAATGCAAGCNGTGGGAGCTTTCCCTGTTTGTGGAATTTTAGACATGAAAAACCCTAATTTAAATAATGTAAGTGTATTCATGTCGCTTTCTACTGCTCAAGATTTTCTATCGGCTAATGATTTAATGACACATTTAGTTATTAATAAAAAAGAATATAGCGATGAACAAACTATAGTTGCTTCTTTATGTGAAAATTTTAAGGAGGAATATGAAATTATGACATGGCAAGAAATGATGCCAGAAATNCAGCAGGTTATTCAAGCTGATAGTGCTGGAGGTCTTGTAATGATTTTTATTTTATATATGATTATAACCTTTGGAATTTTTGGAACCGTACTAATGATGACTCAAGAGAGAAAATATGAATTTGGGGTGGTAGTCTCTATAGGAATGAAGAAAATTAAATTAATAATTTCTATGGTTTATGAAACTATTTTCTTAACATCTATTGGTGTTTTTACAGGAGNAATCTTATCTAGGCCGCTTGTTATCCACTTTCACAACAATCCTTTAGAATTTCCGGCAGAACAAGCTGAAATGATGGAAAATCAAGGATTTGAGGCGATTATTCCATTTATGAGCTCTTATGATATTCCAATTACACATGGGTTAATTATATTCTTTATTTCACTATTTATTTGCATCTATCCTATTATTACGATTTATAAGTTGAATCCTGTTAAAGCCATGAAAAGATAATATGAAAACAGTAATAAAAATTGCATGGAGAAATATTTGGAGAAATAAGCTTAGGAGTTTAACAGTGATTGTTTCTATGATTTTAGGTCTTTTTTCTGGTCTATTTGCTGTTTCTATGATGTTGGGGTTAAATGATCAGAGAATGGGTAGTGCAGTGGATTCCTATCTTTCCCACATTCAAATTCATCATCAATNTTTTAACGAGAATTTTGATATAAAGCATACTGTAGAAAACTTTGATTCTCTAAAAATTTCGCTTAANAATGACCAAACTATAAAGGCATTTAGTTCAAGAACAATTATTTCTGGAATGGCTTCTACAGCCCATGGTTCAGCAGGAATTCGTCTAATTGGAATTGATCCCACTTCAGAATCAGAAGTTACTAATGTTCATACCAGTATGGTCAAGGGAACTTACTTTACTAGTGTTAAAAGTAAACCTGCTTTAATTGGCAAAAAATTAGCTGAAAAATTACAATTAGATATTAAAAAGAAAATCTATTTAACATTTGTAGATGAAAATGGGGATCAGCAACGCATCAAACTAAAAGTAGAGGGTATTTTTAAAACAGCTAGTACCTTATTTGACAGAACCAATATCTATATGAAANGGGAAGACTTACAAAAAATATTAGCAAATAGCTCTGCCATCCACGAAATTGGNATTATTTGTGAAGATTTAAATATTGTAGATAGTAAAGTAGATGGTTTAAATAAAAGTTNTCCTAATAATAAGATAGAATCTTGGGGACAGATTGCACCNGAGTTAGGTTATGCTCAAGAAATCATGGGAAGCGTGATCTATATTTTTATGGGAATTATTTTAATAGCACTCTCTTTTGGGATTATCAATACTATGCTTATGGCAGTATTGGAAAGAAAAAAAGAGTTGGGGATGTTAATGTCTGTGGGACTTAATAAAAGAAAAGTATTTTTCATGGTAGTTTTTGAAACTCTATTTATTTCTTTAGTTGCAGCTCCAATAGGCATATTTTTATCCTATTCTTTCATCTCTTATTTTGGAATTCATGGTATAGACCTATCTTCTGTGGGTGAAGGATTAGAAGAACTCGGAATTGGAACAAGAGTCTTTACCAAATTATCTTTCGATAATTATATAAACATTACCATTTTGACTTTAATTGTAACTTTTATCTCATCCTTAATTCCTGCAAGAAGAGCTTTGAAATTAAATCCTGCAGAAGCAGTTAGAGCAATATAAAACNTATAAATATGAATGTAATTGAAACCAAAAATTTAATTAAAATATACCAACAAGGAGATATTGAAGTAAAGGCTNTAAATGATGTGTCTATTAATTTTCAGCAAGGGGAGTTTACTGCAATTGTTGGTCCATCAGGCTCTGGAAAAACCACATTCTTAAATTCTATTGGTGGACTAGACACCCCAACTTCAGGAAAAGTAGTCATTAACGATACCGATATTACCAACCTAAAGTCNAATGAACTTATAGATTTTAGATTGAGNAACATAGGTTTTGTTTTTCAGGCNTATAATTTAATTCCTGTATTGACGGCAAAGGAAAATGTAGAGTTTATTATGTTGATGCAAGGAGATTCTGCTAGCNCTAGNAAANCTAGGGCAGAGGAACTTCTATATGCGGTTGGTTTGTCAGATCAAATAAATAGACGACCAGGACAGCTATCGGGTGGTCAGCAGCAAAGAGTAGCAGTNGCTAGAGCATTGGCTTCAAAACCCAAATTTGTTTTAGCAGATGAACCTACTGCCAATTTAGATTCCACATCNACTTCTAACCTTTTAGATATTATGCATAGACTAAATAAGGAAGAGAATATGACTTTCATATTTTCTACGCATGATCAAAGGGTTATTGATAGAGCAAAAAGAATAATTACTTTGGAGGACGGGAAAATTCTTTCGGACAAAAAGCAATAAAATGAGAATTTATTTTTTATGCTTTCTATTATTTTCTTTTAGTTTTTCATTTTTTTCTCAAGAAAATAAAAAAAATAAATGGAAGGAAAAAGTAGAGCTTTCTGGTTTTATAAAGTATATGAATACCACTTCGGTTGTAGATTTGGATTCTTTAATTACAGATAATCTAATTCACAATAGAATAAGATTCAAAGCATATCTAAACGATAAAATAACTACTGTTATTGAAATGCGAAATAGGATATTTTATGGGGAAGCAACCCGCTTAAATCCTAGCTTAGGTAAACTATTAGAAAAAGACAATGGACAAATAGATNTGTCTTTTGTTTCCTTGGAAAGAAAACCTTTNATCATTCATTCTATTTTAGATAGAGCGTATATTAGATACAGTGAAGACAATTGGGAGTTAACTGTTGGTAGACAAAGAATTAATTGGGGAGTTAATCTNGCTTTTAATCCAAATGATTTATTTAACGCTTATAGTTTGGTTGATTTTGATTACCAAGAAAGACCAGGNGTGGATGCCATTAGATTTCAATATTATGAAGATGATATGTCTAGTTTTGAAGGAGCTNTTCAAATCGGAAATTCTTTGGAGAGTTCTGTAATAGCTGGATTATGGAAATTCAATAAATGGGAATACGATTTCCAATTTCTTGCCGCTAACTACTTTAAAGATATTGCTATTGGAACCGCATGGGCAGGTAATATTAAAAAAGCAGGATTTAAAACTGAACTATCTTATTTCCAACCTAAAACTAAATTTTTTGAAAGTAATGGTGCTTTAAGTTTATCTACCACCNTAGATTATTCATTTAAAAAAGGCACTTACATCAATACATCAATTCTTTACAATAGTTTAGGAGCTAGTCAGCCATTAAATACATCTAATTTATTTCAAACTTTTATTGGAGATATTTCTGCAAAATCTTTAATGCCNTCCAAATGGACTTATTTTGGACAGGTTAGTGGTNCATTTAACCCCNCANTTAATGGGTCTTTTGCTGTCTTTTATATGCAAGGAATAAATCTTGCTCTTTTTATGCCATCTATTGTTTATAATATTAANGATGATTGGGAGTTGATGTTTACTGTACAATCTGCCTTTGGTGAGTTAAATACTAAATTTCAGTCCATGGGTTCGGGTATTTACTTAAGAACCATGTATAGTTTCTAGAATTTCAATCTAGACTTAAGAAAAANCTAAAAATGTTTAGCCTTTTTTAGNAATAATTAAACAAAACTTATTATTTTCGCTTCGTGATTAAAAATCTTCTCTGTTATATCCTTTTTTTTCCNCTATTTGTGTTTTCTCAAAACCATACATTAAGTGGATATGTAAAAGATTCTAAAACTGGGGAAGCTTTAATTGGGGTAAGTATTTTAGTAGAAAAAGAATCTAAAGGAGTTACCACCAACTTATATGGATATTACTCAATATCTCTAGATGCTGGTTTATACGATGTNAAATATTCTTATATAGGATATTCTAGCGTAGTTAAAAATGTCCAATTTTCAAATGACATAAGGCTAAATATAGAATTGTCAGAAAGCCAAGATATTTTAGATGAGGTACTGGTAGAAGCCAAACAAAGCGATGAAAATACCAAAGGAACCCAAATGGGAAAAATTGATTTGTCCATGGATAAAATTAAAACAATTCCAGCATTTATGGGGGAAGTAGATGTTCTTAAAACCATTCAATTTTTACCTGGCGTTTCGTCCGGTGGAGAGGGTAACACTGGGTTTTATGTAAGAGGAGGAGGTCCTGATCAAAATCTTATATTATTGGATGAAGCTACGGTATACAACGCTTCCCATTTATTTGGTTTCTTTTCAGTTTTTAATGCAGATGCAATAAAAAATGTTTCCCTCATAAAGGGAGGAATGCCGTCTAATTATGGGGGAAGATTGTCTTCAGTTTTAGACATTACCATGAAAGATGGTAACTACAAATCGTTTCAAGCAGATGGTGGAATTGGAGTTATAGCATCTAGATTAACCCTTCAAGGCCCAATTAAAGAAGATACCGCATCCTATATTATTTCTGGAAGAAGAACCTACATAGATGTCTTAGCAGAGCCATTTATCCCGGAAACTTCTCCGTCTAAAGGTTCAGGCTACTATTTTTTCGATCTTACTGCAAAACTTAACTGGAGAATTTCAGATAAAGACCGATTGTATTTAAGTAGTTATTTTGGAAGAGATATTTTTTCATTTACAAACCAAGATTTAGATTACACACTTGAACAGTTTAGACTACATGGAATAAATTGTTACTTCTTAATGATTGTAGGTTATCCTACTGAACTAGAAAAGCATCATTTAGAAACAATGCAAATGTTTACAAAGTATCAAGGATACGCAATAGACGGTACAATTTTTGGAGTTAATTTAGGAGGAACTTTAAGTATTGACGAAGGTAGTCCTTTGCATAAAGATAGTATACAACATGGTTTGTCTCCGACTACTGAAAATGAAGAATTA